>NZ_JBAHZY010000062.1:0-8770 GCF_037132775.1 Psychrilyobacter sp. | reverse complement strand
TCCTCTATTTTTTTCATATAGGTCAAAATTTCCTTGGTATACGTTAAAAAATCTCCTACTCCCTTTTCTACTATAAATTTTATCACATCTAATTCTACCGCTTGATATTCATGTATAACCACATTTCTGAATCCTACCATTTTCTCCATACGGTTAGATGTATTTTCTGTGAGAATACCATTTTTTTTTAATAGTGTAAATGAATCTCTACTTGATTTTGGTATTCCAAAAGCTAATTTTGAACATAGGTACATAGATAGATCTATAGATTGCTGGCAGGCTCTTTGAATATTTAAAACTATTGCATCTTGATATAAATAATCATTTAATCTTTCTATATCTCCACCATATATTTCATCTATTCTCTTGACACATCTTTCAATACTCTCTATTTTACTTAATACCACTCTTTTCATTAAAAACACTTCCCCTCTTATAGATTTCATCTAAAACTATTTTTCTATCCTCTTCAAAAACTAGATATTTAGCTAATATTTTATATTCTAATAGATCGTTTTTTTCAATGTCTAAACAATATATCAATCTACCATTAGTTATTATTTCTGCCTGAAAGTTTAAATTAGAATTGTTAAAATCGATGAGGTCTACTTTTTTTTCTAAAAAATTTTCTAAATCACAAATGAAATCCAATTTATCAGAAAAATTAAAATCTCCTATAACAGCTATATCTATATCGCTCTCTTCCCTTAGCTCTCCCCTGGAAATAGATCCAAATATATACACTCCGTCTATCTTTTTTATTTTTTCTTTATCAGAAAAATATTTTATTATTTTCTCTATATAATCTTGAACCTGCTCACTAGATATAAATTGGCTATTTTCTCTCATCTTAACCTCCTCGCAATATTCTATGTTTACGACAATAAACTAATAGCATATTGGTGATGACCACATCGGGTATGGCAAAGTTATATATTTTCTTTTATTATACCATAAAAAAAAGAGGTTAAAAAAACCTTTAAAAATTAAACTATTTTTGACTTTTTGTCACGAATTAAAGAGGGACTCTTTAGAATCTTCTTTTTTCTTGGTTAAAATCTGCCTTTCTCTGTGTAATCTACAACTAAAGCTTTTATTTTTCCTCCATTGTCAATTGCACATTGTACATTTTCAATTATTCTTCCTCATTCCCCTCCTGTGCCCTCTTAAAAACTTCCCCTTGTATTTACACCTCTACAATCGAAATACGGCAAACAACAAAGCCTTGAAACCGTTGATACTACTGGGATTGAGAGATGAAAAATAGAAAGGGCCACCCATGAGCCTTAAAGGTAGCATAGTGAGCCTTATTTTGCCTAAAAATTACAGTGATTTACAATATATCTATATCTACCGTATTGTTTATAGTAAACTAAAAAAACAGCACAGTTGCAACCTTAAATGTCAGCGGTGTTACAATTTAAAAACTTTTAATATCCATCAAAAAAAGGAATCGTAGGATTCCTTTTAAAGTTAACACAGTTTTCCTTTGACTCTTATCTTCAAGTTTATATTTTTAATTATTAATTTTACATCCCTTTTCTGCTGAGTACCACCTTCATAGTTTTAAAAAATACCATCAAATCAAACATAAAGTTTTGGTGTTTGAGATAATAAAGATCATACTCCAGCTTATGCAGTGCATCCTCCACGCTGGCTCCATAGGGATACATCACCTGAGCCCATCCTGTGAGTCCTGGTTTTACAGAATGCCTTATATTATAGTAGGGAATCACTTTTTCTAACTCATCTATAAATATTTTTCTTTCCGGTCTTGGTCCTACAAAAGACATCTCTCCCTTGAATACATTCCAAAGTTGAGGTAATTCATCTATCCTTGTTTTCCTTAGAAAGCTACCAAATTTGGTTATACGAGAATCATTTTTTTCAGCCCATCTTGCTCCATCTTTTTCTGCATCTACTCTCATGGATCTAAATTTTATTATTTCAAATTCTTCTCCTCCTAAACCTATTCTTTTTTGTCTAAAAAAAACCGGTCCTCCACCTAACTTTATCAATATACAAGTCACACCCATTACCGGTATGACAAGAACTCCTATTATTATAGCAAAAGAAATATCACATATTTTTTTTAAATTCCTTTGAAAACTATTATGTAGAATTTCAAATCCTTCAGTATATAAAAACCATTTAGTTTTTATCTTTTCCACATATATCTTTCTTTCTATTTTTTGCATAAACTGCCACTCACAATACACCTTGTAGCCCTTAATCTTTAACTTAAAGAACTCACTCTCATACTTTTTCATAAACTCTTCTTCTATGGAAATGATCTCTACTTTTCTGTCCTTTAGTATCTCCTTTAATTGTTCAAAGTTTCTAACTTTATCTTTAGATATATATTCTAACTCACCAAAGTTCCTCTCGGTATAACCCTTGTTAGCTACAATGTATTCCTCAGCCCTTCCTATAAAGATTCCTCTATAAGTTCCACCACTTCTGTATATCTTTACCATTACCATTCTTATTAGGTTACTCACAACCCATAACAGAGAAAATTTAAAAAAAATTAAACTACTCTTGGAAAAAGACCACAATATTATAGCAATAATTATATTTATTGCAGAGGACCTTACCCAGGGAGTCCATCTACCATATTCATCTGTAAAGTTCAATATATCAAACAAATAATAGTACAGATATATAAAAAGAAATATTATATAACTGTAACTCTTCATAGGCGTTTCATAATAATCATTTCCTACTTTTATCATAAAAAATAGCAGAAAAAAATATATTATTCTTAAATAAATCTTTTTATCATCCTTCATTTAGCTACTCCTTAAAATTCTTTTTTCTATTATATATTATACAATAAAAAAAGGGGGGTTAATCCCTTTTTTTATTTTTGAAGAACATCAAATACTCTCTCTGAATTTTTTCTGTCCCTGTATTGAAATAAGTCATTTGGAACCTTTACTTCTAACTTTTTATCTCTAATTTTTTCAAGGTGTTTCTTTAATTCATTTTCTGTTTCGACCTTTCTGCATTTAAAAAACTCATCATCTACATACCATTTTTCTTCCGATTTATAAAAAATAACTTCCCTTCCATTATAGAAAAAATCCCATGCAACACTAGAGTCATCGGTAATAAGCATGACTGATTCTCTTACTGCTTTCCCTATATCAGATACAAGATAGTTTTCTGGAATCTTTAATTCCTCTTTTACCATATCATGAACTGCTATTTTCAACTTATACCTTGAATTTTTAAAGACTTCTATTATTTCATTTAACTTTTTTATATACCTTTCATTATTCTGCCAGCTTAAAAATATTAAGATTTCTTCTGAGTTCTCAAAGCTTTTCGGAAGAAGGTCATATCTTGGCAGACCAAGTACCTTTATTTTTTCTTCTACAATTCCTACTTCTTTTACTATATCCCTCTCAAATACTGAAGAAACTAAAAAATAATCCATAGTATCATTTAATGATCTGATATAATTATCTATTTCCTTAAATCCTATTATTCCATGCTGGATAAATACCTTTTTAGGTCCTCCAAAATATTTCATTATCCTTCCCGCTTTATGCATGCCTGGAAGGATATCTGAAAAACTATGGGAATAAAAAACTCCATTGGATTTAAAGTAATATACAAAGGATTTAAAGCTGCCTCTTTTTAAACTATTTCCATCCTTAGGATTATTTTCTATAAAGTAAACTTCCATCTCCAAAAATTTTATGTAGTTATAGAGTGCTATAGCATTATCACTTCTTTTGCTCCCATAGTTTGACCCTATGAGATAAATTTCATCATCTTTTATAATAAAATCTTTCACAAAATAAGCTATAATAAGTTTAAAACAGCTAAATATTAGATTTAGAATATCTGATATCAGTTTTTTCATCTTACAGCTCCTCAATAGCTTCATAAATTCTTTTACCGTTTTTCCTGTCACGATATTCAAAATATATATCTGATTTTTCCTTATGAATAGATTTCACTTTATAATCATCTGCTAAATATCCCTTTATTCTCTCAACTAATTCACTTTTAGATCTACAGATATATCCAAATCTCATCTTCTGATATTCTTCTGGATTTTGGACATCGTAGCTCCTCACATATTCTTCAAAATCCCACTGATAAAATAGGACAGGCTTATTTAGATAGGTAAAATCCAATGAAACACTGGAATAGTCTGTTATCATGAGATTTCCTTTTTTTATAAGATCCTGTACACTTTCCTCTCCCAGTTTCACTATCCTCAAGACATCATTTTCATATTTTTTAAAATATTCACTGTGATGTTGTAATTTTACATGTAGATAGAGAATTAATTTAATATTTTGAGTCCTCAACAGTGATAAAAATTCTTTATCCGAAAGAAATTCTTCTATCAGTCTGCAGTATCCCGAAGACAAAAATTCTTCTTTTTTATGCAGTCCCTTCCTCCAAGTAGGCATAAATACTATGAATTTTTCATAAATTTCCTGATTTTCCAGTTCATCATACCTGCAGAGTCCTGTTATTTTTACAACTTTCTTTGGATGATTAAAATGATCTTCTAAAAGTTTTTTTTCATACTTTGAACTTACACAGACCATATCATAAGGCTTTTGAGGGTCATAATGAAATCCTCTCTCAGATTTTATATGGATAATCCCATGCTGTATTTGAATAAACTTTCCCTTTATATACCTACCAAATATTTTTGAGAAAATTTTACTGTATCCAGGATAGTGCCAGTACCTGTAATCATGACTTCCTATATGTTTTTCTGCCTGGAATAAATATATCAAATGTTTAAAACTCCCATGATAAATTACATTTCCTAATATCTCTACCTTCTCTTTATCAGGCGAGTTACTATCTATAAGATAGTAACACTCTTTATCAGGGTACTTTCCTCGGATATATTTAAAGAGGTGATAACCGTTATCTTGGGCGGTTATATCTGTTTCACCTATCAACCAGAGCTCGTTTTTCATAATTGATTTAACCTTTATAAAAACTAGTCCTACCACCCCCCATATTAAAGCTTTTAGTGTTATTAAAAGCTTTTTAGCTATTGTCTTATAATCAATTGTCTTCTTAATCATTGCATTTTTTATCCTTATTTAACTTTTATTTTTTTTAAACATGAAATTTTATTTCTCAAATTTTGATACAATTTAAAATTTCTACATTTAAAAGATAATAGATATAATAATTTTCTTCTCTTTAAAAACCACCAAGATTCTTTTATGATTTCTTTTAGAATGATACTTTCTTTAATTCTGTCTTTTAACTTTTTCCTCTTAATCGTTTCTCTATAGTTTATAATTTCTTCATAAACTCTTTTAGAATTGTTTTTATCTCTGTATTTTAAATAATTATCCTTAAATAAAATAAATTCTTCTTTTTCAGCAAAATCATTCTCTATGTAGTAGGCTAGCTCGTTTTTTAGACCTTCTATATCCCTGACAATATCTCCAAAGAATTCATTATCTTCCATATACCTGCCTCTCAAGTCAAACATTCTTTGAGAATCAAACTGATAAAAAATAACTGGTTTATTTTGATAATACATCTCCCAGGCTACGCTTGAATAATCAGTTATTAGCATATTACTTTCCATTAATAGTTCATTAACCTTCTTCTCTTTACTGTCAACGATCTCTATATAATTATTTACTTGGAAGAGGTGTGTGTAGTCTAAAAATCTTGGATGTAGAAAAAACTGCACACACACATTATTATCTTTTAACATTTTAATTAATTCATTATCATTAAGCATTTCATGATATTTTTTAAAATATTCTGAACTTTTAAAACTATCCTCATCCATATTGTCTAGCCAGTTTCTCCAAGTTGGCATAATCAGGATATTCTTTTTATTCTTTGATTTGTCTTCAAGGTGATCCCAACGAGTTAATCCCGTAATTTTCAAATTTTCCTCTGGCACTCCAAGATTATCTCTGACAATGTTTTTTTCAAATTCAGAAGATACGCAGAAAATATCCATCTTATTTTCGAGTGTGTTTTTGAAAACAGGAAGTCCTGTTGTTCCAATAACCCCGTGTTGAAGAAATATTATTTTTTTCCCCAATAAAATTTTACGAAAAATACTCCATTGACTTCTAGCAATATAGCTATTGATTTTACTTTCCGATGACACTAAAAATTCACAACTCAAAAGATAAATTAAGTGTTTAAAGCTATAAAAATAAATAACATTCTTTTTGAGGTGCTTACTCTCCAAGTTTTTTAGTTCATAGGAATCTTTCCTTATTATAAAATAAACATTTTTCTTTTTAAGTGTTTCTCTGCAATACTTATAAAAATAATACCCATTATCCTGTGCACGATTGCAGGCTTTTTCAAAAGTAATCCAACTCTTCTTATATTTAAAGTAAGGATAAAAAATCACGAAAATTATAAATGCTATATATTCTTTTATTCTTAAAGTCTTTTTTTCATAAGGATCCCTCAGTCTATACATAATAGAGAGTCCATTCTTCCCTGTTAAAAAAGGAAAGTAAAGGTAGTCATCTTGATAATAAGGTTCTGCTAGTATTTTTTTATAATTTTCAGCCTCACAGTTTAATCTTTTCCAAGCCTTTTTACCATCTTCAAATTCAACCTCTAAAAAAAATGACCAGTAAACAGGTTCCAATAAAGTTTTTTTCAAATCAAAAGAAAACTTGAATTCAAGAAATTTATTCCCTTTAACTTTAGTAGTTGCAGAAACTTTATGCTCTATCTCTGAATCACTTTTTTTTAGTATAACATTTACTTGAGATATATTATTTACCAGTTTAGATCTAATCTCGCCAGTATAGTTAAGTATCCCTTTTTTAAAGCTTATTCTCTTTTTTAGCATAGAATAATTTTTAAAATAATAATTTCCTAAATTATATTTATTCCCTACCCTTATACAAAAAGTCTGATTCTTCGCTCTACAGGGCAAAAAAATCTTTTCTTTTACCTCAATTTCTTTATTCTCTTCAAAAAAACTTTTTTTATTTTTATTTTGAATCAGCTTCCTATATTTACCATCATAGCTTTTTAGATAAAGGTCTATTATATCATTTATCTCAATTTCTTTTTCTATTTCTAGGAAATCTATTTCAGCTCTAAATCCAGCCGATATTTTTTCCAACGGAATTTCTTTAAAAATACTTTTTTTGTTTCGATCTACCAAGAATAGATATTTCAATTCAAACCTTTCTTTAATGGAAGGATTGAATTGAATTCTAAGCTTCTTATCTATCCTTTCTAGATTCTGGATTCTGTCCTTTGAGGAAGGTCCTAAGATTATCTCTTCTTCCCCCTGGGTCTTTAAATGTAATTGGTTCTTTCCATCTAGGGCAAAGAATATTCTTTTTTCATCGGTCTTATAATCAAATCCCATCATTTTTCTAAACTTTGATGGCCTAAGTTTAAAATTTTTAGTTAAAATTTTATTATCTGATAACTGGATCTTAAAAAAGAATTCAAAATCTGCACCTATGATGAGGTGTTTTTCAAAATCTACCTTAAACTTGTATCGATATTTTCCTTTAGATACTTTATTTAACGATACTTCTCTTTCTAAGTACGAAGTATTACTTAAGATGTTATGTTTTAATTCTAAATATATGTCTTCAATACCATCTGAATTTGTAAAGAGCTCACCTGAAACTTCTGCTGTATTCTTTATAAAGAATACCTTCGTAACTCTATTTATTAATCTATAATCCTGTATTTTTTCATTCATAGTAGCTTCCTATGCTTCTTTTTAGTTAAAGCTTTTTTATTAAAATCAAATTGTTTATTATTAGTTAGAGATGTCGGATTATATAAAAAAACTACTATGTCAATTTTCCTACTTTGGATAATATCATATGCATTAGACTTCCAATGTCTTAAATCCATAATATAGGTATTTTGAAAATGATTAACTATAAATGGAGTAACGACGTTCATATAAGAATCTTTAATAACTAATACGTTCAAATTGTTTTTATTCTTTAAATTATTAACTCTTACCATCGCTTTATCTCCATCACTATAATATCTATACTCATTTGAATATATCTCTTTATAGTCTTTATTTTTAACTATATATTCATTAAAAAATAAGCTTGAGTATTTTTCTTTTCCTATTTTCACCTCTATCTTTGGAGTACCTTTAAGGGAATACTTAACAATCTGATCTGGGTTTTCTACATTTAAATATCCCACTCTTCTTGCATAACTTCCATAAAAAGATTTACTCACTACTTCTTTGTCAAATTCTTCCAATTCATAGGCTTTGCCCACCTCAGGGTAATCATTTCCAAGCCTATTAATTATCTCTCTATATGCATAGTACCCTCCGAGGCTGTTCCAGTGATGGTCTGTCTTGTAATAAATATTTTCTGTAGAGTTTATATCTTCTAGCTTTTTCCTAAGGTCTATAGTCTTTATTTCAGAATTAATATCCTTAAAAAAATCTTCCCAAGCTTCATTAGTATAATCTTTATAATTTGAAGATCCTATTTTATCTCTATTAATCCATGAATTTCTAGAAGCAGCCACAAAGTAAAGATCTTTTACTCCTAACTCTTTAACTTTTTCATTGTATTCGATTAATTTTTTAACATTTCCAGCTATCTTTTTTTTATCTTTTTTTCCAATTGCTCCTAATAACTGACCATTATGGTGGTCGTGTTTGTCAAACAGTTTATGAAAAAACTTAAGCAATTTTTTGAGTACTAAAATATACCTTAGCAGGTGTTTCATAATCTAAAGAACTATGTCCTCTATCGTTATTATAAAAATTAATATACCTTTTTAT
>NZ_JBAHZY010000030.1:0-11288 GCF_037132775.1 Psychrilyobacter sp. | reverse complement strand
ATTTTTGGATAATATTTTTATTTCTTTTTGGCTAAATATTTTTTTAGACATAGTGAACTCCTTAATATTTTTTTATAGTATACAAAAAACCTGTGAATTAGACACTCTTTTTCTAGTGTCCAGTTCACAGGTTACAGTATAAAATTTGTACTTTCTTTTTTTAATGTTTCAATAATATGTTTAGGGATTATCTCAATCCTAGATTCTCCTACTGCCTCTATTAATAGATTAAAGGAGATTTGTCCTATTATACAAGAAGATGACATTATACAAAACTCTCCTGGAAGGATGTTAAAGAGAGTTATTTCTCTTCCATTATTAGCTCAGATATACCCTGAGCTTTCCCTCCTTGACAAGTAAAAGACCGGGACAGGAATCCATATCTATCTCCTCTTTATTTTTTAATCTTTGTTGTTTGTTGTTTTTTATTTTTTATAAATTGAATAATGTGATTTTTGATTCAACAAAATAAATAATGATATATATATCATCTTTTCTTTAGGATGAAGTTTATTGTTTAAAATGTTATAATAATAGATATAATATTTAAATTTAAAGAGGTGGAAAAATTGGCAACGAAAAGTATAGAAAAATTAACAGATTATTTTTATAGATTCCCAGGTATTGGAAAAAAATCTGCTAGTAGATTGACATTTCATATCTTGGAGATGGAAAAAAATGAGATAGATGAATTTATAAAAGCTGTCTACGAGGTGAAAGAGAACACTGAAAAATGTACAATTTGTGGTAATTTAAGTGAATCTCCTATCTGTGAGATTTGTGATAACGAAGCTAGAGATAGTTCTATGATATGTGTTGTAGAAGATAATAGAGATATTATCGCCTTGGAAAAATCAAAATCATACAACGGTAAATACCATGTTTTAAATGGTAAAATTGCTCCTCTTAGTGGAATAACTCCTGATAAATTAAATATCAAATCACTTTTAATCAGAGTCGCTGCTGAAGAAATCGATGAAATCATCCTAGCTCTTAATCCTGATTTAGAAGGAGAGACCACAGCTATGTATCTCATGAAATTACTCAAACCATTTGGTATAAAGATCACCAAAATTGCCAGTGGAATTCCCATGGGTGGAAACATTGAATTTTCTGATATTGCTACTATTAATAGAGCGTTGAATGATAGGATAGAACAATAGATAAGATATTAAAGATAACTCCTAATAATTAGGAGTTATCTTTTTTTATTTACATACACAAAAAAGGACTGGAAAAATTCCAGTCCTTTTTCTATATATCTATTTTATTCTCACCCCTAAAAGGAATAGGGATAAATTATATACCTTCAGAGTAGTCAAGTGCAGCTAATCTCTTATAATGTCTGATTTTCTTTTGAGCTTCTAATTTATTCTTAGCGAATAATTTTTTTGCTCCTTCAGGGTTAGACTTAGTTAGTGTTAAGTATCTAGTCTCTCCTAATAAGAATTCTTCATATTTGTCCCAGTTAGATTCTTTAGAATCTATTTGTAATGGATTCTTACCTTCTAATTCTAATTTAGGATCAAATCTGAATAATGGCCAGTAACCACATTCAGTAGCTAATTTCATCTCTGTTTGAGAATGTCCCATACCTTTTCTTACACCATGTGAGATACAAGGCGCGTATGCAATGATGATAGATGGTCCTTTATAAGCTTCTGCTTCTTTAACAGCTTTTAAGTATTGAGCTTGGCTTGCACCCATAGATACTTGAGCTACATAGATATGCCCGTAAGACATACAGATACCAGCTAAATCTTTCTTCTTTAATGGCATTCCTGATGCAGCAAATTTAGCTACTGCTCCTGTAGGAGTTGCTTTTGATGCTTGTCCACCAGTATTTGAGTACATTTCTGTATCCATTACTAAGATGTTGATATCATCAGATGTAGCTAAAACGTGATCTATTCCACCATAACCGATGTCATTTGCCCAACCGTCTCCACCGAAGATCCATTGTGATTTCTTAGTGATGTGATCTTTTAATGATGCTACTTCTTTAGTTGCTTCATTACCTTCAAATAATGGTAATAATTTAGTTCTGATCTCTTGAGTTTTCTCTCCATCAGTTCTATTTTCTATCCATTCTTTAAATAATTCTGCTACTTCTGGAGTAACTGTATCCATGATTTTATTCATTTCTACTTCTAATCTATCTCTTAATGCTTCTGAAGCAACGTACATTCCGTATCCAAACTCTGCATTATCTTCAAATAATGATGATGCCCAAGCTGGACCTTCTCCGCATCCGTTTGTACAGTAAGGAGTCGATGGAGCTGATCCACCGTAGATTGATGAACAACCAGTAGCGTTTGCTACCATCATTCTATCTCCAAATAATTGAGTAATTAACTTGATGTAAGGAGTTTCTCCACATCCAGCACATGCTCCATGGAATTGGAATAAAGGTTGTGCAAATTGAGATGTTTTAACATTTGCAGTTCCCATGATTTCTTTCTTATAAGTTACTTCGTTGAATAAATAATCAGCGAATTTTTGGTTTGGCATTTCTTCAGCGATTGGAGATAAAACTAAAGCTTTTCCTTTAGGAGCTGGACATACGTTTACACATACTCCACAACCTGTACAGTCAAGTGGTGAAACTTGTAATCTGTATTCTACACCTTCAGCTTTTCCAATAACTTTTAAAGTTTTCATACCTTCTGGTGCATTAGCTTTTTCTTCTTCATTGATTAAGAAAGGTCTGATTACTGCATGTGGACAAACAAATGAACACTGGTTACATTGGATACAGTTTTCAGAAATCCAATGAGGAACGTTTATTGCTACTCCTCTTTTTTCAAATGCTGTAGTTCCGTTTTCAAATGTACCATCTTCATACCCGTTAAATGCTGATACTGGTAAATCATATCCCTTAATAGCGTTTATTGGCTTAGCAATTTTTTCTACAAATGCAGAACCTTTGTAAGCATCTTCAGCAGTTTCATATTCTAAGTTGATCCAAGTTGGATCTACAGCAATTTCTACTAACTCGTCTGCTCCTTTATCAATTGCGTTGTAGTTCATTTCTACAATATCTTGACCTTTTGTACTGTATGACTTATGAGCATATTCTTTCATATATCCTTGAGCTTCTGCAAAAGGAATTACATTAGCTAACTTAAAGAATGCTGATTGCATTATTGTATTAGTTCTGTTTCCTAATCCTAATTCAACTGCTAATTTATTTGCATTGATGATGAATAATTTAGCTTCATTTTTAGCTAATTTAATCTTAACTGAGTTAGGTAAGTTTGCAATTGTTTCCTCTGGACTCCATACACAGTTTAATAAGAATGATCCACCTTTCTTTAATCCTCCAACCATATCATACTTACCTAAGTAAGATGGTGTAGAACAAGCTACGAATGATGGTGTATTGATTAAGTAAGTTGATCTGATAGGATCTTTACCGAATCTTAAGTGAGATCTAGTAACTCCACCAGATTTTTTTGAATCATATGCGAAGTAAGCTTGAGCATAAAGATCAGTCTTGTCTCCTATGATTTTGATTGAGTTCTTGTTAGCTCCTACAGTACCGTCAGATCCTAGTCCGAAGAATAAACATTCTTTTACGTTATCAGCAACTACTGATACAGGTTCTCCTACTGGTAATGATAAGAAAGTAACGTCATCAATGATTCCTACTGTAAATCCTTCTTTAGGAGTCTCTAATTTTGCATTTTCATATACAGCTATTATTTGAGCAGGTGTAGTATCTTTAGAAGATAATCCGTATCTTCCTCCAACGATTTTTGGTGCATTTTTGTCATCTTTAAATAACTCAACTACGTCAAGGTATAAAGGCTCTCCATTTGCTCCTGGTTCTTTAGTTCTATCTAATACAGATATAGATTTAACTGTCTTAGGTAAAACATTCATGAAGAATTCAGCAGAGAATGGTCTGTATAAATGAACAGATAATAATCCTACTTTTTCTCCAGCTGCCACTAAATGATCTATAGTTTCTTTAATAGTCTCTGTAACAGATCCCATAGCTATTATTATTCTTTCAGCATCTGCTGCTCCATAGTAAGTAAATGGCTTATATTCTCTTCCTGTAATCTTTGAAATTTCTTCCATATATCCTGCAACTGCATCTGGTACTGCATTATAGTATTTATTTTGAGCTTCTCTAGCTTGGAAAAAAACATCATCGTTTTGAGCTGTTCCTCTAGTCACTGGGTGATGAGGATTGATTGCTCTATCTCTGAATGCTTGTACTGCTTCTCTATCTAATAATCTGTCTAAATCTGCATAATCCATTACTTCTACTTTATTGATTTCATGTGAAGTTCTGAAACCATCGAAAAAATGCATGAAAGGTATTCTTGTCTTAAATGTTGCTAAATGTGCAACACCTGCAAGATCCATTACTTCTTGTACAGATCCAGCTGCTAACATTGCATAACCAGTTTGTCTTGCAGCATATATATCTGAGTGATCTCCAAATATAGATAATGCTTGAGCTGATAATGATCTAGCTGATACATGGATTACTGAAGGTAATAATTCTCCAGCGATCTTATACATGTTAGGTATTTTTAATAATAATCCTTGAGATGCTGTATAAGTAGTAGTTAAAGCTCCTGCTTGTAACGCTCCATGAACTGTTCCTGCTGCTCCTGCTTCCGATTGCATTTCTACTAACTTTACAGGTACTCCAAATAAGTTTTTCTTACCTTGAGCTGCCCATTCGTCAGTATATTCTGCCATTGGTGATGATGGTGTTATAGGATAGATTCCTGCTACTTCTGTAAATGCGTATGATACCCACGCTGCAGCTTGGTTTCCATCCATTGTTTGCATAGTTTTAGCCATTTTTTTTGCCCTCCTGAAAATTTTAATTATATTTTATTGGTTTCAGTAAAAATAAAATATCTTTCATGTACAATTTTACTTCACTAGCAATATTTTGTCAATCAATCATTTTTTTTTTTAGACGTTATCTCTCTTTACACTTTTTTCGTCCTTAAAACGTTATATCTAACCACTTTAATACAATTAATTACTTTTTTAACTTAGTATTATCGGGGTTAAAACCTTTGAATCTCTAAGTTTTTGTACGACTACACTTTACAAATATCCCTGTTTTTCCATATTTTATGGACATTTTTTAAACTCACAATAATTCCAATACAGAGACACCGTGATCACCATGCATAGTATCAGCGCTTTTTTTTAATCTTGTCGCAGATCACACATGTTTTATCATTTAGATCAATATCAATAAGTGGACAAATTTAAACAAAAAAAACTACCAGATTAATCTGGTAGTTTAAAAATTATTTAACTATTGCGTATGTATCTCTAGCAATTACTAATTCTTCATTTGTTTGAATCTTATAGATAGCTACTTTAGAAGTTTCTGTAGATAATTTTACAGATCCTTTCTTTCTTACTGAATTAACAGCTTCATCTAATTCTACACCCATAAATTCTAATTCTTCTAAAGATTTAGATCTTATTAAGTTAGAGTTTTCTCCAATTCCACCTGTGAAACAGATCATGTCTACTCCACCCATAGCTGCTGCATATGATGCGATATAAGCTCTGATTCTATAAGTCATCATATCGATAGCTAATTCTGCTCTTTCATCTCCAGCTGCTCTTGCAATTTCAAGGTCTCTACAGTCAGATGACTTTTCGAAGATTCCTAAGATTCCAGATTGCTTGTTCATTCTAGCATCTATCTCTTTATCAGTTAAGTCTCTCTTAGCTTTGATAAATAATGCTGCTGCTGGATCGATATCTCCACATCTAGTTCCCATCATTAACCCTTGTAATGGAGTCAATCCCATTGAAGTATCTACTGATTTACCATCTTTAACAGCTGATATAGATGCTCCGTTTCCTAAGTGGCATATGATCACTTTTGAGTTCTCAGGATTTCCTAATAAATCGTTAGCTACTCCAGCAACAAATTTATGAGAAGTTCCGTGGAATCCGTACTTTCTTACTTTTAATTCTGTATAATCAGCATATGGTAATGGATACATAAATGCTTTTGCTGGCATAGTTTGGTGGAATGCAGTATCGAATACTCCTACATTTGGCTTTCCAGGAATAAGTTCCATACAAGTTTTTACACCTAATAAGTTAGCTGGATTATGTAATGGAGCTAATTCGTTGTTAGCTTCGATTCCTGCCATTACTTTTTCGTCTAATAATACAGATGCTGTGAATTCTTCTCCTCCATGTACTATTCTATGTCCAACTGCGTCAACCTCGTTGATATTTCCGATTACTCCGTGCTTTCCAGTTAATGTATTTAACACTAATTCTAAAGCTTCCTTATGTGTAGGCATATCTTGCTCTAACTCTAATTCAAAATCTGTAGCTGGAATTTCGTACTCAAACTTAGATCCGTGGATTCCAATTCTGTCACATAGACCGATTGCGAAAACCTCTCCAGTTGATGGGTTAATTAGTTGATACTTTAAAGATGAGCTACCACAGTTGATTACTAAAACTTTCATTAATTATTTCCTCCTAGATTTTATTTTAACGATATATATTTCATTTACCATCTTTATTATTTTTGTAGGAGCTATTTCTAACCCCTACTATCTTATCTATTAGTTAGCTTGTATTGATGTTATAGCTGCTAAGTTTACTATATCAGATACAGAACAACCTCTTGAAAGGTCATTGATTGGTGCTGCTAAACCTTGTAATAATGGCCCGTGAGCTTCTGCTCCAGCCAATCTTTGTACTAATTTATATCCTATATTTCCTGCTGCTAAGTTCGGGAATATTAGAATGTTGGCATTTCCTGCTACTTTTGAACCAGGTGCTTTTTTAGCTCCTACTGCAGCTACTAATGCTGCGTCAGCTTGCAATTCAGCTTCAAATTCGAAATCTACATTGCTTTCAGTCAATATCCTTCCTGCTTCTGCCACTACATCTACCGAATCATGTTTAGCTGATCCCTTAGTTGAAAATGTCATCAATGCTACTTTTGGCTCAATTCCTGCTACTGATCTAGCTGTTTCAGCTGCACTCATAGCAATATCAGCTAATTGTTGAGCGTTAGGTTCTGGTATTACTGCACAGTCACCAAATATTAAAATATTTCCATACTCTTCAACTTTATCTTTTAATTCCATGATGAATACAGATGATACTGTTTTCATTCCTGGCTTAGGCCCTATTACTTGGAATCCAGCTCTAAGTATGTTTGCTGTAGGTGAATCTGATCCAGATACCATTCCATCTGCATCTCCTAAAGCTACCATCATAGCACCAAAGAAGTTAACATCTGTAGTTAAGATTTCTTTAGCTTTTTCTGGAGTCATTCCTTTTTTAGCTCTTCTTTCTACTAATTTCGCCACATAAGCGTCTATGTTTTCAAAAGTATTTGGATCGATTATAGTAGTTCCCTCTAAGTTAGCTCCTACTTTCGCTGCTTCTGCATTTAAAGTTTCTGCTTTTCCTACTAATACAACTTTAGCCAAGCCCTCTTTTACAATCTCTTGTGCTGCTTTTAATACTCTTTCATCTGTTGCTTCAGGTAAAACGATAGTCTTTTGTGCAATTTTAGCTTTTTCTTTTATTTGATTAATGATTCCCATTAGTCATCCTCCTAATATATATATATAATTAAACATATATTAACATATTTTACTTTAGTTATACAAATGGTTTTCATTCCATTACAAAACAGTCATTTTAATCGCTTCGTTTATAAACTTTTTCTTCTATAAATGGACTTTTGTGCCACTTTTAAAACATAGCCATTATATTGTTTTTATGCTCATTTTGAAAGCTTTTTCTGATTTATTTTTGTTCCATTCTAAATTTTACTCGAAAATGGCATCTATATACTCCTTAGATTTAAATTCCCGAAGGTCTTCTATCCCTTCTCCTACTCCAATAAATTTAATAGGCTTTTTTAACTCTTCAGAGATTGCAAATACTATCCCACCCTTGGCTGTTCCATCTAACTTAGTCACTACAAATCCGCTTAATTCTGTTACTTCATTGAATACCTTGGCTTGGTTCAATCCATTTTGACCAGTAGTCCCATCTATCACTAATAGGGTTTCGTAGCTAGTTTCTCCTGCATGTTTTTTTATAATGATATTTATCTTTTCTAATTCTTTCATAAGATTTTTCTTATTATGTAACCTTCCTGCTGTATCTATTATTACTACATCAGCATTTCTACTTTTTCCTGCTTTCAGTGTATCAAATACCACTGCACCTGGATCACTTCCCTGTTCGTGTTTTATAATGTCAGCACCTGATCTATCAGCCCATTCTTCTAATTGCTCAATTGCTGCAGCTCTAAATGTATCTCCTGCACCTATCAGTACTTTTTTACCTTCTTTTATAAATTTAGCTGCTAATTTCCCAATGGTAGTTGTTTTTCCTACTCCATTTACCCCTACTACTAAGATTATATTCATCCCAGGTTTATTCACTTCTAGCTCTGTCCCTTCAGAGATCAAGAATCCTTCCATTACATCTTTCAATACATCATAGACTAAATTTGGTTCTTTGATCCCTCTTTTTTTCACTTCTTTTTCTAATTCTCCTACTATTTTTAAGGTCATATCCATCCCAATATCCGACTGTATCAATAGATCTTCTAATTCCTCATACATATCTTCATCTATGATACTTCTGCCAGAAAAAAGAGTTTTCATCTTTCCGAACAATCCTTCTCTAGTTTTCACCAGTTTTTCCTTCAAAGATTTAAAGAATCCTTTTTTCTTAGAAACCTCCTCTTTCTTCTTTAATTCTTCAAATTCTTTTCTTTTGGCTTCTTTCTCCGCTTCTATTGCTAATCTATTTTTTTCTTCAAGTTTTAATTTTTCCAATTCCTTTCTTTCCTCTTCTTCTTTTATCTTTAATTTTTCTAATTCTTTTCTTTCTCCCTCTTCTCTAATTCTTAATTTTTCTAGTTTTTCTCTTTCTGCCTTCTCTTTCAACTTTAATTCTTCCAACTCTTTTCTTTCTCTCTCTTCTTTAATTTTTAACTCTTCTAGCTCTTTTATTTTGACCTCTTCCTCAGCTTTTAATCTTTCATTTTCTTCTACCAATTTCCTTTCATCTTCTTTTTCTATTCTTAATTCTTCATTCTTCATCCTTAACTCTTCTTTTCTTTCTAATTCAATCCTCTCATTTTCTTCTTTGTTTTTTAACACCTCTAATTCATCTTTTTTATCTTTTCCCTTCAACTCTTCTAGTTCTTTTATTTTTAACTTTTCATTTTCAACTTTCAGTTTTTCATCAGCTTCATCTTTCTTCTTTCCAAATCCAAATAATTTTTTAAACATCTTTATCCTCCTAGCATTTCATTGATTTTGTACTCAAATATTAACATATATATATTTTTTTGTCATAAAACCAAACTTAAATTCTTTTATTTCCCTCTTAACTTGAACAACCTGCCACTAAAAAACTTTTTTCTTTCTCACGACTTACAGAGATTCACTGAGAATATCAATCAGAGTCCACTGAGGTTTCTCTGGGTAACTCTTCTTCTCTCTGTGTTCTCCGTTCCCTCTTCTCTATTTCTTGGCTATTAAAAATGAAGTTTATAGTCGAACTTATCTATCCAAAAACTTTTTTTAGTCTCTTCAATCCTTCTTCTAACATATATCTAGGACACGCTATATTCATCCTCGCAAATCCATGACTCATAAAGGCTCCTCCCATTGTTAAGGCCAACCCACCACCTTCTACTAACCTTTCTTTCAATTTTTCATCATCCAACTTGCATTTCCTTAGATCTAACCAAAGTAGGTAAGTAGCCTCAGGTTTTTTCACTCTAATTTGAGGAATGTTTTTTTCTATATAATCTACAGCAAATTCTATATTTTCTCTCAGGTGGTTTAGGAGTTCTTCTAGCCACTCCTCACCATCATTGTATGCAGATATCACCATATCCATACAAAAACTATTGGGCTCATGAACTCCTATGAGAGATAATTCTTCTACAAATTCTTCTTTTTCTTTGATTACAGGAAAAACTACAAACGAACTCTGAATTCCTGCCAAATTAAATGTCTTAGTTGTAGAAAAACAAGTATACACAAGGTTCTCTACTCCTCCTCCTAGGCTAGCTATAGAAATATGTTTTCCATCTAAAATCAGATCACTGTGAATTTCATCAGAAATAATTTTAACTCCATATTTCACACAGATTTCTGCAATTTTTGATAATTCTTCCCTTTCCCAAACTCTTCCTGTAGGATTATGAGGATTACACAATATAAATACCACAGAGTCTTTTGCCTTCTCCTCAAAATCTATAAAATCAATCTCATATCTATCCTCTTTTTCAACCAGTTCATTTATCACTATTTTTCTGTTGTTATTTTTAATCTGTTTTACAAATTGAGGGTAGGTTGGAGACTGTATCATTACTTTATCCCCTTCATTGGTTAAAGTTTTAATTAACAGATTTAAACTGGTTATCACTGTAGGAGAATGAGCAATCTTATTTCCAGATAATTTATACCCATGTCTCTTTTCTACCCAGTTTACCAAACTGCCGATATACCTTTCATTTTCCATGGTATAACCAAATATTTTTTGATCCGCTTTATTTTTTAGAGCTTCTACTACCACATTAGGAGTTTCTATGTCCATGTCTGCTACCCACATAGGTAGTAGGTTTTCCTTTCCAAAATAGCTTTTCCTTCCAGCCCATTTTCTAGAATCATTTTTACTTCTATCTATTTTTTTATTAAAATCTACCATTTTTATCCCCCTTTATTTTTTCTTAACATTATACTTTAGTCATTTCCAAAAAGATATAAATATTATATTTAAACTCTTTTTTTTCACTATCAATTCTAAGTAATTCAATTTTTTTTATGGCATAATATTAATATTACACTACTAGTGTTTAGCATTGATTAAAGCTCTATAAAGGAATTTGTAGATAATTTTAAAAAGGAGATGAACTATGAGCGAACATCTAGACCTAACCCAAGGAGATATAGGATATCTCATAAGAAAATAGCCATTCCCTCAAGCATTGGATTTTTATTCAACAGGGGCTGTTGCAAGTTTTGTGTAAACTCTAAAAATTAATGTAAAACTTTTATAAAAAGAGGAGTAATAATTCTTTAATTATTGCTTCTCGTTTTTAATATATTAGAACTTCATTTTTTGTATGTCAATAGCAGTGCCTAAAATTAGCCTCTTTTAAAAGGTATATCTTAGATTATCACTTAGTTTAATCTTTCTTCAAAAAATATTTGTAATTGAGAGTAGATTACACCCCAATCTCTTCGGCGCCCAGTCCATTTCCTCGTGATATCCATCGT
>NZ_JBAHZY010000142.1:0-57100 GCF_037132775.1 Psychrilyobacter sp. | reverse complement strand
TAGGCTCTGCTATTGACATACAAAAAATAAAGTTCTAATATATTAAAAACGAGAAGCAATAATTAAAGAATTATTACTCCTCTTTTTATAAAAGTTTTACATTAATTTTTAGAGTTTACACAAAACTTGCAACAGCCCCGCAATTAATGGATCTACCTCTCTTCTTCTTTTCTTAACCATAAAAACCTCCTCAGTTTAATAGATTATACTCTATCAACTAAGAAGGTTAAAATTAATTTACACTAAATTTGGGATACGCCCAGGAATTCCTATGGCTCCTCCCTTTGTGAGTACAGATACACCTAATCCTACCTTGGCTCCGGTTTTAGCTCCACTGCTTCCATCAATAAGTCCACCTATTACCGCTGCTCTGGCAGTTTTCCCTGCTGTATTTGCTCCTGACCCTTGCTCACCTGTATAGTTTAGTTGATTAGTGGTTATGTGCACTAATTTATTCTCTACCATTATCTGAGTTAATTTAATACTTAATTTGGATGATCCTACCAGCCTTCTTGCTTGAACAGATTCTACTACCACACCATAGACCTTACTTCCAGATTTTATAGCTACTCTATTATCTATAACTATATCCCCTTCTAATATTGCAGAAAATTTATGTCCTGCATTGTGCCTAGATCCGTCAATTGTATCTACAGTTTTTATCATTAAAGATGTTCTCCTTGGAATAACTAGTTTGCATCCTTACTATAGATTACCAATCCCATCAATAAAAAGAATATTGTTATAATTTTTTTCATCTCTGCCTCCTCTTTAATCTATTAACTCCTATTCATAATATTCCCTGACAACATTCACTTTTCTACAAAATTATTATATCTTATGATAACCTTTATAAAAATCCCCAGAACTTTTATTTTTTTTTATCGTATTAATTATATACCTAATTTATCTTTGTTTCCTCTCTATAACTTATCAACCCCATCAACAAAAAAACTCAGAGATCACAAAGATTTATAGATTTTTTATCTATACTCT
The DNA here is from genome assembly GCF_037132775.1 of Psychrilyobacter sp. Classification (GTDB taxonomy): domain Bacteria; phylum Fusobacteriota; class Fusobacteriia; order Fusobacteriales; family Fusobacteriaceae; genus Psychrilyobacter. The sequence goes on along the minus strand of NZ_JBAHZY010000142.1, from coordinate 56,104 downwards.
TTTGATTACTTCGAGTTTTACATCAATATTCTTTAATTACTTATTACTCATTGTTATTTATTTGTTTTTTATCTTATCTGCTGATCTATATGCCCAATTAAGAGTTTCATCTACATCTTTTGGCATATAAGCTCTGATTGCTCCAGTAAATTTCCCTTCTGGGATATCCAAGTTATTTTTAGTCCCTGGTTTTCCAAAGTTTACAGTATATGATCCATCTGCATTAGCCTCCATATTTGATGAATTTATGGCAAAGTCTTTTGTGGCAATCCATCCATCTTTATCATAGACAGTTACTGAGTAAAATGCATAGTCATCAAAATCTAAATTTGGTTTATCAAATGTAACTGTAATAGGTTTATTATTATTGAACAAAGAATAGATCGCTTGTTCCTTAGCATATCCACCCCATCCAAGGACTGATGCTATAGTTGCTGTTTCAAAATCTACATAATTTTTACTTCCAAACCCATTTTCTAATCTATACGGTTTTGAAGCAAAGTCATTTTCTAATTCACTTCTTACAACTTCAAGTGATTTCTCATCAAAGTTCTTAGGAGTCCATTCTTTAGCTGATTTAGCTTCTATATTTATCTTATCTTGAGCTGCATGGGCATTTTTGAGTCCATCTTCTCCTGGATTTACACCCGTTCTAACGATAATATAGATAAAATTACCATCTTCTATCTCTGGATTATATTTATCAATTGTTAATGATCCACCATTCTGAATCGAACTCACTTGATTATGGTGACTGTCTAATACCAATACTGTTTGATATCCATCATATTTTTCTAATGAAATTATAGCTCCTTCCGATACATCTATTATAGACCTCGAATAAAGGGTATTCCTATTCATTCTAACTACATCTTGAGTTTCAACTGTCACGATTTTCCTTTCGTGAATCAAAACATTAGCTTTTTCATCTTGTTTTCCCCATTGTTTCATAAAATATGCAGTTGTTTCTGCCTCTTTAAAGTTTGTTTTAGTAACCACAACCGATTTACTTTTATCAATTGTTTGTTCTTTTCCTACTTGTTGATTTTCTATCTTTGTTTCATTATTTACACATGCTCCCAAAGCCGCCACCAGCATAACTCCTAATAATACCTTCTTCATCTTTACCCTCCTATTCACCCTGACTATAAACTATCATGATAATTTTGGCAATTTCTTTTTCTATAGAATTATAGTATCTTACACTTCACCATATTTTTCCGTTATATGGAATTTACAACTTTTTTTCATTTTCCTTTTATAGATATCAAAAAGGAGATGACCTAGGTCATCTCCTTAAAATACACTTTATAATTTTAAAATTATTCAGTCATTCCATATTTCTTTAATAATTCTGCATCTTCATTTTTGTCAGTATCTAATTCTATCTTCTTAATAGATAATTTTACTTTTTGATCAGCAGCTGAGATTTCAATAACTTCAGCAGTTATTTCTTGACCAACTTCAAACTTTTCTTTTAAATCTTTAACGAAGTCTTTTGAAACTTGAGATATATGGATCATACCATCTAAACCATATCCCATGTCGATGAAGATTCCGAAGTCAGCTATACTAGATATTTTCTTAGTAACTACGCTTCCTACTCCTACTTCTTCAGCTAATATTTCCCAAGGACTCTTAGTTAATTGCTTGATTCCACCTTTGATTTTTTTGTTTTCTTTATCGATAGCTAAGATTTTGAATTCTACCTTATCTCCTACAGATAATTTATTTTCTAATTTAGCCCAAGCGAAATCAGATGTATGTATAAATGCATCGATTCCCTCTTCAACTTCAACGAAAACTCCGTAAGGTTTAGTATCAACTATTGTTCCAGATGCTGAATCTCCCTCTTTGAATTTCTCATCGATAACAGCCCAAGGATCTACGCTTAATTGCTTAATTCCTAACTTTAATTTCTTGTCTTCAGAATTTAAATCTAAGATTCTAACCTGTATTTTATCTCCAGCCATAAGGAATTCAGCTAGGTTGATTTTCTTGTTATTCCAAGAGAAATCAGAGATATGAATTAATCCTTCAATTCCGTCTTCTAATTTAACGAAAGCTCCGAATTTAACAATTTTAGTAACTTCTCCTCCAATAGTAGTATCTACAGAATATTTATCTGCTGCTGTTGCCCAAGGATCTTGTGATAGTTGTTTAATAGATAATTTAAGACTCTTCTTTTCAGCATCTAATGTGATGATTTGAGCATTGACTTTATCTCCTACTTTATATAAAGTATTTAAGTCATCTACCTTCCCCCATGAAATTTCAGATATATGGATAAATCCTAATACATTTTCTACTCTTACAGATAATCCAAACTTTAATACACTCTTAACTTCTACTTCAACGATTTGATTTTCGCTTAATCTAGCAAATGCTTCTGCTTCTATCATAGCTACTACATCTCTTCTAGAAACTAATATTTTCTTTCTATTTCTTTCTGTTTTGATATCTTTAACTATAACATCCACTTCTAAACCAATTACGTTTTCTGTAGAATCTTTTCTTATTTGAGATAAAGAGTTAGGCATAAATGCTGAATGAGCCATTACTTCTACTATATATCCACCGTTTACTTTTCTTACTATTGTTCCAGATACTACATCTTTATTTTCAAGAGCAGCTTCTAATTTAACTATCGCTTCTTCTTGTACAACTGTTCTTCTTGATACTCTAATATGTCCTTCATCATCACTATCTTCAGTAATAGCTACTCTGATCATGTCTCCTACTTCAAATTCAGTAATCTCTTCAGTTCTAACTATTCCTTCAGTAGCTCCCTTTATATCTAAGTAAGAATAATCTCTTTCCTTACTGATTATTTCAGCGTCTACTATTTCCCCTCTTTGTACCTGCTTTGGTGCATATTGATTTAACATTTCCTCAAAGCTTAATTCCTCAAAATTCTCTGTGTTATCAACCATTACAACGTCCTCCTAATAATATACTTTCTATTTTTTCCACTATCTCATCAGGTGTTGAAGCACCTGCTGTTATACCTATTTTATTGCCTTTTTCAAACCACCTAAAATCTAGGTCTTCATAGGTTTGAATCAAATAACTCTTATTGTTTAACTCTTTAGAAATATTGTATAATTTTTTTGTATTTGAACTATTTTTTCCACCTATAATGAGCATTACATCTACCTCGGTAGATAATTTTTCTATTGCTTTCTGTCTTTCATAAGTAGCTCCACAAATAGTATTTCCAACCTTACAGTTTTCATATTTATTTTCTATGTATTCCGTTATCTCTCCATAGAGATTTTTATTCAAAGTGGTCTGAGCTAATATATAGTATTTTTCCGATCCCTCAAATTTCATTCTTTTTAATTTTTGAAAATCTTTTACTACTTTTACATCATACCCAAAAGATACGATTCCCCTTACCTCAGGATGCAATTTATCTCCTATGAAAATGATCTTATATCCATATTTTTCATGGCTTATAAGCTCCTCCCTACTTCTCTTCACAAAAATACACGCTACATCATATATTCTAACATTTTTTTGATTTAAAATCTCATATATTTTTTTTATTGTACCATGGGCACGAATTATCACAGAATCTCCCTCATGAATTTTATCTCTTCCCTCTAAAACCTCTTCCTCTGTGACAACTACAATGCCTTTAGATTTTAATTGTTCTATCACCTGTTCATTGTGAACCAACATCCCAAGCATGTATATTTTTTGATTTGATTTTATGTTTTCAGCCAACTCTACAGCTTCTTTTACACCAAAACAAAACCCCATCTTTTCTGCTCTTTTTAATATATAATTATTTTTCATTGAAGGTATCTACTTCTACTAATTTTTTTAACGCTTCCAGGGCATCACCCTCGTCTTCACCATCTGCTGTAATAGTTAATGTTCTTCCCTGCTCCGCTGCTAATAGCATAAGTCCCATTATACTCTTACCATTTATCTCCTCGTCATCACAAATAACCATTATCTCTGAATCATAACTGGTAGCTATTTGTACAAATAATGAAGAGGGTCTTGCATGTAACCCTGCTTTATTTTTAATTTCAACTTCTATCATTTTCAACTGTAATCACCTCAATATATTCTTTTAAAATCTCTTTAACTTCCTCTGCGTTGTTGCAATCTAATAATTTAGGTTTTAATTCACTTTGAAGAACGCTTTTGTTCAACCTTAAAATTGTCCTTTTTGCCATGGGTATATATGTCGATAGCATACTAAATCTATCTATCCCAAAACTCATAAGAGCCACTATAGCCATTGGATCACTAGCCATCTCGCCACAAACACTTATTTTTTTCTTTTGTTTTATCGCTTCTTCAGCTATATAGTTTATAGTTCGAAGAACTGCTGGTTCAAAGTAATCATTCAGATAAGCAACGTCAGCACTGAGTCTGTCTGCTGCCATGACATACTGAGTTAGATCATTGGTTCCTAAACTAAAGAAATCTACATACTCAGAAAATTTATCTATCAAAAATGCTGTAGAAGGTACTTCTATCATTACCCCTGTTTCTATATAACCTGCATATTCTAATCCTTCTTCATCCAATTCTGTTTTTACTGAAGCTAGGATTTTTTTTATTTGAATTATCTCTTTTAAGTTAGATATCATAGGGAACATAACCTTTATTCTTCTTCCCTTTGCTACCCTTAATATTGCCCTTAATTGGGTTCTAAATATATTTTCATGGGCCAGGGTGAACCTGACTCCCCTAAATCCTAAAAATGGATTCACTTCGAAGGGCATCTCATAATAAGGTAGTTGTTTATCTGCCCCTATATCCAGAGTCCTTATGATAAGTTCCCTTTCACCCTCTAATTTTTCTACCTTTTTATAGGCTTTCTCATAGAGCTCTATCTGTTGCTGTTCTGTGGGAAAAAACTTACTTTCCATATATAAAAATTCTGTTCTAAGAAGTCCCACACCACCCGCCATACTATCATTTAGAGACAAAAGATCTGTTATCCCTCCAATATTGGCATTCAAAACTATCTCTATACCATCTATAGTTATAGCTGGCAGTCCCTTTAATTTCTTATTTTCTTCCCCTATGACTTCTAATTTTACTTTTTCCTTCTTATATTCTATAATTTGTTCATCTGTAGGATCTTTGATCACGCAAGGTTCACCTTTTCTGGTATCTAATATTATCTCATTTTCCCATTCCATTTGAGATACATTCTTTACCTCCATAAGAGTAGGTATCCCAAAAGTCTTAGCCAAGATAGCTACATGGGAGGTTGCTCCACTATATTCGGTGACTATTCCTAATAAGTTGATCTTATTATGATGCATCTTAAATAGTTCTGAAGGCAAGATTTCTTTGGTTACAAGAATTTTGTTATCCAATTCATGCAATTCACAGTCTTCTACCATCAATTGACCTATTATCTTTTCACCTACATCTTGGATATCTATAGCTCTCTGTCTATAGACAGGATCCTTCATATCTTTAAACATGTCCACATAAAATTCCACTACATCTGCTACAACTTTTTCGATATTAACCAATTCATTTTTTAATCTTTTACCTATTTCTGATAATAACACCGGGTCATCTAATATCATAAGGTGTACATTCAGAATTTTTAAATCATTACTTTTTACTTTTCCTTTTAGCGATGATTTTAAAAATTTAAGCTCTTGCTTAGCATCTTTTAAAGCCACCTCAAATCTTTTCATCTCATCTTCTAACATATGAGGCTCTATCTTGTATTCTTCTAGTGCCGTTTGTTTTTTTCTTCTTAGATATGGTTCCCCTATTACTATGCCCTCAAAAATAGCCTTTCCCATTATCTTTTCCATAACACTTGCCCCTTTTAATTTATTCTCTCCTATAATTATATTCCATTTTTATAGTTTTTTCAAGGAGTTCTCCAATTATAATAAGAATATATAACACTTAATATTATTATTAACCAGTTATCTTCTCATTTATTTTTTAGAAATATGAAAAGTAATAAAAAATAGAGTTTCCAGCTAAGAAAACTCTATCTATATAAATTACATATCTCTTGTTATTACTATGTTTACCCCAGTATCAAAAATATTTTCACTAACTATATCTCCCATTTTCACCGGAGATTTCACCTCTAAGGTATTTATCAATTCCATACATTTAAAATTTAATTCTTTAGGAATATCTCCTGCTGTTTTTACTGGTACTCTGTTGTGAATTCCACCTGATATCTTAATGGTAGAAGTTACTACACGAGTAGGAGCAGTTAATTCTTTTTTTCCGTATATAGCTCCTCTAGGACATTTATTTCCTGTTGTTTTATAGTCATTTTGTTCGTCTACCTCTATATGACATCCCATTGGACAAACTATACATATTAATTTTTTCATCTATTCTCCTCCTATCTCTTTATTGTAACTTCAATCTTATTTGTTTTGATCTTATCCATAAACACTTTTGGAATCATTATCTTTTCCATCTCTCCAGGAGCCATATGAGCTTTTTTCAAACTCATTATTACTTCATCCTCACATCTTACCTCTAATCTCACATCTTTAAATACTTCTCTAACCCTCATAAATATTTCTAAACCTGTCTCTACATTTTCTTTTCTAAACTTTTGAGGCACTGTATAGCTGATACCATTAGTACCATCTATCTCTACAAATTCTTCGTTTCTCTTGATTTCATTTTTTATATATTTAGCAGCATTGATTCCTGCTCTTCTCGATTCAGCACTTACGAAATCCACTAAGTCATGTACATGAACTACATTACCACATGCAAATATTCCTTCGATAGATGTTTCCATAGATTCATTTACAACAGGACCAGATGTTCTTTTATCTAGTACAATCCCTGCATTTCTAGAAAGGTCATTTTCAGGAATTAATCCTACTGATAATAATAGAGTATCTACATCATAGTTGACCTCAGTTCCTGGAATAGGTTTTCTATTCTCATCAACCTTTGCTACTGTTACTCTCTCTAATCTTCCGTCACCTTTTACATTTGTAACTGTATGACTAAGTAATAATGGTATATCATAATCTTCTAAACATTGTACTATATTACGAGTAAGTCCACCTGAGTAAGGCATAAGCTCTACTACAGCTTCTACTTTTGCTCCCTCTAATGTCATCCTTCTAGCCATGATAAGTCCTATATCTCCAGATCCTAGGATAATTACTTTTTTCCCTACCATATATCCTTCCATATTTACAAATCTTTGAGCTGTTCCTGCTGTAAATATTCCTGATGGTCTATCTCCTGGAATAGCTATAGCTCCCCTTGTTCTTTCTCTACATCCCATTGCTAAGATTATAGCTTCAGCTTCTATTTCCATATATCCATCTACAGAATTGATAGCTTGTATCTTCTTATCTCCACTTATATCTAATACCATTGTATTTAATTTATACTCTATTCCTTCTTCAGCCATTTGATCGATAAATCTTTGAGCATATTCAGGTCCTGTCAGTTCTTCTTTGAACTCGTGTAAACCAAATCCATTATGAATACACTGCTGTAAGATCCCTCCTAACTCATTGTCTCTTTCAATGATAAGTATCTCTTTAATTCCATTTTTTTTAGCTTCTATTGCTGCAGCCAGTCCTGCTGGTCCCCCACCTAATACTACCACTTCATATTTCATCTGTTTCCTCCAAAATTATAATTTAGTTTTAATGATTTTATTTTTTAGTTTCTCCAGTTAATATGTATGAATCTGCTTTATCCAATACTATCTCTTCCAAGCTTTTTCCCAATTCACGAGCTAGTATCTCTTGTATTCTAGGTCCGCAGAATCCGCCTTGACATCTTCCCATTCCCGGTCTACATCTTTTTTTCACACCATCTACTGTAGTTGCACCTACATTTCTATGGATAGTATCTACTATTTCACCTTCAGTGATATTTTCACATCTGCATATCATGTTTCCATATCTTCTGTCCTGTTTTATTAGTTCTGCTTTTTTTTCAGCAGTTTCAGTTATAAATTCATGGTGTGTTTTTCTATTAGGTTTAAATTTTTTATTTAATTCTACATCTCCTAAGATCTTTTTAGCTATTTCTACTACGTCCGCTGCAATAGCTGGAGCCGATGATAATCCTGGTGATTTTATTCCTGCTACATCTATAAATCCTTTAGCTCCCTCTACCTCTTCCACAATAAAATCGTTTGTACTAGGCTGTGCTCTAAGACCTGCAAAGTTTCTGATACCTTCTCTAAAATTTAATTCTTTTATAGATTTTAATGCATGTTCCCTTACAAAATCCAATCTTTCTGAAGTTGTAGCTAAGTTAGCTCTGTCGCTTAGATCCTCAGCATCTGGTCCTGCCAATACATTCCCGTGAACTGTAGGAGTTACCAAAACACCTTTTCCTAATTTAGTCGGGCATTGAAATATAACATGATTAACCAATTCACCCTGCGTTTTATCCAAAACGAAATATTGTCCCCTTCTAGGAGTTATTTTAAATGTTTCCTCTGCTACCATTCTATGAATTTTATCTGCATATACTCCAGAAGCATTTATGATACATCTAGTTTCATAATTTCTTTGATCTGTGATTACTCTGTATCCACCCTCTATTTTTTCTATATCCATAACTTCTGTATTTAAGTCTAATTTCACTCCGTTATCTACAGCATTTTCCATCAGCGCTATAGTCATTTCCCATGGTCCTACTATTCCACCTGTAGGAGCTAGTAATGCTGCTACTGCATTCTCATTTATTTTTGGTTCAATCTCTCTTAACTCATTTTTTTCAATTATTCTTACTCCTGGAATCTCATTTTCTATTCCCCTTTGTAATAATTCCTCTATATGTTTCCTTTCCTCTTCACTGTTTGCAACTACCAATGATCCTATTCTTTTGAATGGAAAGTCTAATTCTTCACTTAATTTGTCAAACATTGCATTCCCCAAGGCATTATATTTAGCCATCAAAGTTCCCTCTATAGCATCGTATCCTGCATGTACAATAGCTGAATTCGCCTTAGTTGTTCCATTGGCTACATCTGTTTCCTTCTCAAGTACCACCGCATCTAGATTATATTTTGAAAGTTCCCTCGCTATAGATCCCCCTATGACACCTGCTCCTACTATTAAAATATCTTGCATTGCTACCTCCTTAAAAATAACTAAATCTAATTTCTTATTTAAAATAAAAGAGAGCTAAACGAAACAGAATATATATACTCTGTTTGGTTCAGCTCTCTTCATCTCTAGCTTCTATTCAATTTATACCACAATTATACACTATAAGCTTTATTTTCACAATTTTTATTTAAAAATTTGTATTCAATCTTATTTTAGACCTCTTTCCTAATTAACTCTGGTAAGTTCTATAACCTCTTCAAACTTCCTTAGGATGTTGAAAAAATATTTTGAACTCACATATTTAGGCAGAGAAAAGTGCATTATTTTTTTGATAACTATATGCTCTCCATCATCTATTTCACTTATTTTTTTGTCCACCACTATCTTTATATCCTTTTCCTTGGCGATCTCCTTAATGATATCCTCTAAGTCTGTACTTTGTTCATATTCCAGGATTATCTTCTTTATCTTCCTCTTATCAATAAATGTTGTTTCAAATTTCTTTATTAGATATGACAGAAATAATATCATAACAGAGGCTGGAAGTATAAAATAATAAAATCCATATCCTATTCCTATTCCTAATATTGCCACCAACCAAAGGGTTGCTGCAGTAGTAAGACCTCTAACCTTGTCTCCTCCGGTCATAATTACCCCAGCACCTAAAAACCCTAGTCCCGATATAACCTGAGCTGTTAATCTTGTTGGATCCGCTTTTATATTTCCTATATCTACACCCATTGCTGCTGTTTTATTAGATATCATAAGTTGAATCACAGATACTATCGCTGCTCCTGCACAAGCTAACATATTCGTCTTCATCCCTGCAGGTTTCCCCCTGCTTTTTCTCTCTAAACCAAACAATATCCCAACTACACAGGCTATAAATACTCGAAGTATAAATTCATAGAAACTCATTCCATAAAGCATCATTACCATTTTCATAATCTATCCACTCCCTGAACGGACTACCTTGGTGGTAGCCCTAAAGGTATCTACAAGGGATACCTCTATCAAATTCTAAAAAAAGAAGCTTTGTATACTGCTAACCTACAAAACTTCCTTTTAATTTTTATTTTAAATTTTCATGTATTGTCTTTACCGACTTAAATATATATGTCGGTAAAATATTAGAAGCTTTTACATCTTCTTCTGTAGCTTCCCCAGTAAGTACCAAGATAGAATCTATCCCAGCATTTTCTCCTAATTTCATATCTGTATACAGCCGGTCTCCTACCATGATTACATCTTCGGGATTCAAATTATACTTATTTAAGATAGACTCTACTATAAGTTTATTTGGTTTCCCTATAATCTTAGGAGATACACCTGTAGCTGCTTCAAACATCTTTATCATAGCACCTGTATCAGGCATACTTTTTCCCATAGGTAAGGGACACACATAATCTGGGTGGGTAGCCAAAAACTCCACCCCATCCTTTATATAATCACAAGCTATCCATATTTTTTCATAGGTTAGAGTAGTATCAAACCCTAAGACCACATAGTCCGGATTAGAATCCCTGTCTTTAACCAAAATGAATCCATTTTCTTCAAATTCAGCCTCTAAGTATTCATTTCCCAACAAATAAATTTTGGCTCTTGGTTTAAACTTATTTATATAGACCCTGGTTGCTTCCCCTGAAGTAAATATCTTATCCTCTTCCACTTCAAATCCCATTTTCTTTAATTTTTCACAATAAACTCCACTGTTTTTAGAAGAATTATTGGTTAAAAATACAAAGTTTTTTCCTATTTTTTCTATATGTTTTAAGAGCTCAACAGCCCCATCTAAAAAATGATCCCCTAGATAGATGGTTCCGTCCATATCGAATATAAAACATTTTTTATTTTTTAAATCCCTCATAATTTTCTCCTATCCCAATAAATTTGGTATAAACATAGCTACAGGTGCCGAATAAGTCAGAAGCATTAGCACTAACATCAAGGCCACTATGAATGGTATTATTTCTTTTACAAAGTCATCTAGTTTGACGCCGACTATGGTACAGGTCGTAAACATCATAGATCCGAATGGAGGAGTTATTCCACCTATCATAATATTAACTATTAATATTACTCCAAAGTGAATTGGATCTATTCCCATACTAGTTACTGCTGGTACCAATAACGGTGCTAATATAATAAGTGCTGCTCCCCCCTCTATAAACATCCCGATAAATAATAATAATACATTGATAATTATTAATAATACAAACTTGTTGTCTGTAAAATTCATCAAGGCTGTTGTGATACTTTGAGGTATTCTTTCTAAAGTCAGATAGTAACCAAATACTTTAGCTCCTATGATAAGGAACATAACCGATCCAGTACCATATACCGTATCCCTTAAAATAATCGGGATATGTCTAAACTTTAATTTTTTATATACAAAAGTTCCTATTACTACACAAAATAATACAGCCATTCCCCCTGCTTCTGTAGGAGTAAATAGTCCAAAACGCATCCCCAGTATAATTCCAAATGGAATTAATAATGCCCAGATAGAATCTTTAAACTGGATAGCTATCTCTTTAGGAGTAGCCATTTTATCTCTTGAAGGTAGATACCCTCTTTTTTTAGAGATTAGATGAACAGTTATCATAAGTGCTAATGTCATCAATATTCCCGGTGTATATCCTGCCAAGAACATCTTCGATACAGATACATTGGCTATCAATGCATAGATGATCAAGTTTGTTCCCGGTGGTATTACTGGGCTGACAGAAGATGAAGCTGCCGTTACTGCTGCTGAAAACGCGGCACTGAATCCCCTCTTTCTCATTTCTGGTACTAATATTTTAGATTGCATAGCCGCATCTGCATTGGCAGATCCCGAGATACCACCCATCATCATACTTAAAACTACGTTTACCTGTGCTAATCCCCCAGCCATATGGCCTGCTAATACCTCAGCCATATTCATTAAACTCGTACTTATTCCAGAGTAGTTCATTACCGACCCTACCATTATAAAAAATGGTACTGCTAAATATGGAAATGACTCGATAGAAGTCACGAATCTTTGCATGATCATGTTCATTGACATAACATTATCTACAAAGATAAAATAATACATCGATGCACCCATTAATGCAAAGGCTATTGGTATATTTAAGAAAAACAATATAAATAAAATTATTATTGGATAAAAACCTTCCACTTTCTCACTTCCTTTTCGACTAAATTAATTTTTTTTTGCTTTTTCTTGACCACCTATTAATGAAATTATATCTTCAATCAAAAATTTTAATGAATAAAAAGTCATCATTCCGAATGAAAATACTATAGATGCGTTGATATATATATAAGATACCTCTAATGCCGCAGTAATTTTTCCTGATCCCACTGCATAGTTATAGCTTAAATAAAATAGAGTTGCATTTAAAACAAATAAAAGAGTATAAATTATCAGTTCCAAAAATCTTCTCCCTCTATATGGAAGTGCCTGTGTTAAAACTTCTACTCCTATCAATGCCTTATCTTTATATGCTGCTGTAGCACCTAAAAAAACAGTCCATATAAAACATCCTACCGATACCTCTTCAATCCAAGCAAATTGAATTCCAAAACCATATCTTAAAATAACATTGATTATTACAGATAATACTGTGATACTTATCGTTATACTCCCCAGAATTACTTCTATATTTCTAAAGAAATTTTTCATATTCCACCCCATATTCAATTATCTTTAATCTATAAACGATAATCGTGAATAGCTAGTGATAAATTTCTACCACAACTAGTCACGATCATCGAATTATACTTTAATTTTTTTAATTTTCCCTTACTATTTAGCTCTGATTGCTTTTAATTCTTTTTGAATTTCATCGTAGATTCCAGGAGTCCACTTAGGGAACTTAGAGAATACTTTAGCAGTTTCTGCATTGAATGAAGGTAGATATACCTCATTAAACTTAACTCCTGATTCTTCTAACTTAACTTTGTACTCTGTTTGTAATTCAACAGTAACGTCATTGTTATATTTAGCTCCTGCATCAAATTCTTCTTGAATGATTGTTCTTTGATTCTCCGATAACCCTTCCCACACTGTTTTAGAAATAGATACTGCTGATACTCCTAATAAATGGTTAGTTAAAGAAATATTTTTTCTTACTTCATATATTTTAGTTCCATAGATAGTCATAAGAGACCCTTCTAATCCATCTACTACCCCTTGTTGGATTCCACTATATACTTCTGTAAATGGTAATGGCGTAGGGTTAGCTCCCATTGCTTCTAATGTATACATGTATAATTGACTGTTTGGTACTCTTATTTTTAATCCTTTAAGATCTGCAGGAGTTTTAATCACTTTATCCGTTAACATACTTCTGAATCCAAATAAGTAATCTAAAGATAATACTTTGATTCCTTTTTCTCCTGCTTTAGACTTTAATTTTTTAACTAAATCTGATTGAGTCATTGCTAAATACTCATCAAAGTTTTTATATAACATAGGTCCGTTGATAGCATTAAAATCAGGTACATAGTCTCCTATGAAGTTAAGTCCATCTACTGATATCCAGTTTGCATTGTTGGCTACTTGCTCCATACTGTCTTTTCCGATTGGTAATTGTCCACCGGAGTATACTTGAATTTCAACACTTCCATTTGATCTTTCTTTGATCTTTTCCGCTACTCTCACTAGTGATTTAGATGTCTGCTCATCTTGTACAAACTTAGTACTTAATTTAATAACTACCTTTTTTTCGCCACTTTCTGTTGTTGCCGCTTCTTCTTTTTTTCCACAACTAACAAATAACATAGTAGCTGCAATTAACAGTGCTAACATTTTAAAAACTTTTCTCATTTTTCCCTCCTGTTATTTAATTTTTATTTTAATAAATCTTTCTTATTAATAACTTATTTATTTCTTTAAAAAATTTACAGCACGATCAGGAAAATCTGTAAATACTCCATCTACTCCAACTTTATTATAAAATATATCTAACATATCTTCATAATTTGATGCATATGCAGGTATTCTACCCTCATCTAATCTAAATGTATAAGGATGTACTTCCATCCCATATTTATGAGCGTCTCTCACCATGTCTGTAATAACTAAATTATCCTTTGTAGACTCATCTGTTACAAGCATGGGTTTCCAAGGTCCTATTCCATCAGCATATTTGGATATTCTTTCCATCCCCCCATCTTCAAACATCCAGTCATAGTTATAAGGTACGGCTTTCCCATCTTCATATACCATAGTTTCATCCCAGCTAGTTTCTGCTATTAACTGTACTAATTTTACATCCATTCCAAATTTTGGTAGTAATTCTTCTTTTATACGCACAACTTCATTTGGATCAAAGCACTGTAAATAAACTAAGTCACTTTTTTTAGTATAGCCGTACTTTTTAAGAACTTTTAGTACTGCTACGCTTATATCTTTGCCTTCATTTCTATGAAACCAAGGTGCCTTGATCTCTGGATAAATTCCAATATTTTTACCTGTACTTTTATTTAATCCTTGGATCAATTCGATCTCTTCGACCAGAGTATGAACTTTGAAATCTGATTTCCAAATTGGGAATCTACCGGGAAATCCTGCCACCGTTTTTCCATCTTTAATATTAAATCCTTCTGTCATTTTAAGACCTTTTATCTCTTCTAGTGTAAAATCAATGGCATAGTATCTACCATCTACCCTCTTTCTATCTGGATAAACTTCAGCTACGTCAGTCACTCTATCCAGATAATGATCATGTAATACTACCAATTCATTGTCCTTTGTCATAACTACATCCTGTTCGATATAGTCTGCTCCCATTGCATATGCCATAGATTTTGCTGCCATACTGTGTTCCGGCAGATAACCACTGGCTCCCCTGTGAGCTACTACTATCTTGTTTGTACTTTTTGTTTCGTTTTCTACAACTCCTGTACTAGTACATCCTACAAATGCTAACATTAACATAAAACCAATTATTTTTTTCATCTATCCTCCTTTTTTTACCAACAGATAATAACACTTTCACGAAATAAATATCCCCTAACTATTAAGATTTAACCTTTCTTATACCTCTTAATCCCCTAAATTTATCGGGAAAATTAGTAATTATTCCGGTTACTCCAAAGTCTTTCAGTATTTTAGCTTCTTCTACACTATTTACTGTCCAAATATAGATTTTTATCCCTATCTCATTCATTTTTTTCACCATTTCTCTACCGGTAAATTCTCCAGAGGAGTGAATACTGTATATTTTTAGGTTGTTTATTTTTATATAGTTTTCTATATCCAAAACTCCTGCTTTAAAAATTAATCCTGCTTTTAATCTGGGCTCTAGCCTATTTATCTCTTTTATTATACGGTGGTTAAAGGAAGATATTATAATATTACCTTCTATTCTTCTTGCTTTTTTTAATATTTCAACTACTTCTACCTCTATTTTATTTATCTCATCATACCTTACTTTAATCTCTATGTTTAAAATTTTATTTTTTGGTACTACCTCTAGCAGTTCCTTCAAAGTCATTATTTTTTCACCTTTGAATTCCTCTGAAAACCAATTTCCTAGATCTAATTTTTTTAGTTCATATAATTTTTTGTCTCTAAGGGATCCACTTCCAGATGTTGTTCTCTCCAAGGTGAAATCGTGAAACACAACCACCTCTCCAGAACTAGTTAATTGAACATCTACCTCAAAACCATCGCAATCTAGCTCTAATCCTTTTAATATAGATACTCTGGTATTTTCAGGAGTATAACCTGAAGCTCCCCTATGAGCAATTATTTCCATCTTTACCTCCTTAAATATTTTTAATATATAGTAAGTCTAACACTCTTATGTACATTAATCATATATTTCAAATAAAAACGTTGTAAAGACAAGAAAAAAAGTCATTATCAAAATATTGTATGCACTCATACAACTCATTATAACCTGACTCTATTTACTCTAGGTGTATTTATTTTTGTATTATATTAAGAATATGACATAAGTACTCAAAAGTCAAGAAAATTGTTCGTTTTTTAATATATAATGGTTATTTTTTTCACATTTTATTTGATTTTAGACCTCTAGTGTAGTTTTTTTGTTACAACAGTTCATTTTAAAATGAAAAAACCACCTAGATGGTGGTTTTAATTTTTATTTCTTTTTAAATACAAACATTGCTGCTGCCGCTACTAATATAGCTCCTAAAATTCCAAAAAGAGTTTTATTACTTTTACTCTCTTTCACTGGAGTTTCTGCCACTACAACTTTAGTCTCAGTTTCTATCTTTGCTACCTGCTTATCTATGTCTGAATCTACAGCTTCATCTACAGATGTTCCCATTACTACTTCTACTGGAATTACTTTTTTCTCCATAGGTTCAGAAGCAGATTTAATTTGTTTTACTGGCTTTTTTATCGATTTTTTCATTGGTTCCGATACCAATTTATAATCCTCATCGGTTAAAACAGGCTTTTCAACCTCTACCACAACCACTTCAGTGACTTCTACCACAATAGTTTCAACTAGAGTCACAGCCTCTTCTTGAGGTGCTACCGCTTCAACAATTGTTTCTTTTTTTACACTTTCATCTTTGCCAGAACAGCTTATCAGTATTCCTGTTATAGCTAAAATTAACATTATCTTCTTCATGATTAACCTCCTATTCTTAGAATCTCCTTAATCATTATAATACTGTTCTTATAGAATCCTTTGTAAAAGTAAGTCTTACTCCTTTATCTACCCTAATAACGACGTACTCATCGCTTACGGATACAACTTCTCCCTTGATTCCCCCAGCGGTTATAACATCTTTTCCAGGCTGTAAGGCCTCTATCATTTCAGCACGTTTTTTCTGTTTCTTTTTATTAGGTCTAATTAAAAATAAATAAAAAATTGCACCCCATATAATAAGTGTTACTGCCATTCCCATGTAACCAGAACCTTGACCCGTTTGCTCAGCTCCAAAAGCTAAAAAATTACTAAACATATCCTACTCCTTTTATTAAGTTTTGTTATTTACAGTATATCACTATCTTTACCATTTTAAAATCTTTTTTTAGGTTAATTTAGGAGTAACTATTTATTACGTTTCCACATTATTAAACTTAAAACCATTCGTTATTAATTTTCTCCATACTTTATTTATATATATATATGAAAAAAAGATAGGGTTTCCTTTTCTTTTTTTCATATTTTTTATTTTCCTTTTTTTATTTAAATAGATCTTTTAACTTATTGAAAAAACCTTCTTTCATCCCTGTGTTTTTTTCCTTTAAACTTCCTTCAAAGGCTTTCAATAATTTTTTTTGCTCTGAATTTAGTTTTGTAGGAGTTTCAACTATAACTTTTACCATTTCATCTCCTACTCTTCCCCCTCTTGTGCTAGGTATTCCCTTACCACGAAGTCTGAATACCTTTCCAGTTTGAGTTCCTTCTGGAATTTTTATCTTTATTGCCTCATCTAGGGTAGGAATTTGTATCTCTCCTCCTAAAACAGCCTTAGTATAAGAGATAGGCACCTCACAAACAATGTCCGATCCTTGCCTTTCAAATATAGCATGTTCTTTTACTCTTACAAATAGATATAAGTCTCCATTCGGTCCGCCATTTTCACTGGCTTCTCCCATTCCACCTAATCTGAGCCTTTGACCATCATCTATTCCAGCTGGAATCTTCACATTTTTTTCTACTTTTTCCTTCTTTATACCTGACCCATGACAAGTTTGGCATGTTTCAGTAGGTATCTCTCCTTTACCGTGACACCTATCACATTCAACTACATTTTCAAAGTTTCCAAACATAGTTCTTTGCATCTCTTTTACCCTACCATTACCATGACATTTTGGGCAAGTTTTCGTACTTGTTCCTGGTTTAGCTCCCGTTCCATGGCAGGTATGACATTCACCTTTCCTGAAATATTTAACCTCTTTTTCCGTGCCTTTTGCAGCTTCTTCCAATGTGATTTCTACAGTATATCTAAGATCTGCCCCAGGTTCCACACGTGGTCCACGAGTGCCACCTCCGCCAAAGAATGAACCGAAAATGTCTTCAAAACCTCCTGGTCCTCCTGTTCCTCCAAATCCTCCAAATCCTCCAAAGCCTCCTGCTCCTGCTCCTCCTCCACCTTGAGAAAATGCATCATGACCAAATCTGTCATATTTAGATTTTTTATCTCCATCTGAAAGAACTTGATAGGCATCATTCACTTCTTTAAATTTATGTTCTGCATCATCTCTTTCCTTTGTAGTTGCATTGCTATATTTATCTGGATGATATTTCATAGCTTTTTTTCTATAAGCTTTTTTTATCTCGCTTCCACTGGCTTCCTTGGATATTCCCAGCGTTTCATAAAAATCTTTTTTAGACATTTTTTTCTCCTCTTTTATCTTTCTTTTTTTCCACCAAATTCACATAATAAATTTCTAGATACTTCTGTGATGACCTTTGCGGTTATTTTAACCTTCTATCTCGATTTTCAGGCTAGTTCTATATTTTTCCCTACCCTCTAATTTAATAATTTCATCTTTTCCCTCTAACCTACCACTTGCATCGACAAAATTTGCTATTCCATTCCAAGGGTCCAAACATAGAAATTCTCCTCATTCAAAGTCTAACTTTTATAGTTATACCCCTTTATTTAAATATATATCGGTTATATCATATCCCATTTTCTTGTATACTTCTATATTTTTTTCATTATATCCGTATGAATGGATATTAATTTTTTTTATCTCCAATTCATTAGCTTTATTTTCGATCAATTTGATAAACTCTAACTCATATTCATTTCCTTGGAACTCTTCAAAGATACAAGTATTATTTACAAACATCTCATTGTTAAAGCTATTCATCCAAACAAATCCTACCTTGATTTCACCTTTATAGGCATTTAACAAATAATGGTTAGGAGTAGATATCCCATCACTTAAAATTTCATCCAATGCCTCTTTAGACAGCTCTAGAGCGTCGCTTTCCGACCAGTGACCTACCTTTACCTTGTCTTTAGCATAATCAGCAATCATCTTTCCTTTTACCATGTTAAAGTCTGATTCTGACATTTTCTCTAATTTTAACATCTATGTATCCCCCTTTTTCATGTCGTTTTTTTTATCCTCACCATACAAGAAGAGAGGCTAAACCCTTTTTCAAGCTTAGCCCCCTCTTATTCTTTTAAAATCTACCCTTATTCTACCTAGGTTTCTCACGGTTGACGAGTAATTTTTAGTCTACTACTTCTGCCTCAGCTACATCCTCATCGGCTTTTTTTTCAGTTCCACCTTGAGTTCCACCGTCTTCACCTTGAGCTTTTTCTTGAGCTTCTTTGTAGATTTCTTCAGCTAATTTATGAGCTTTTTCTTCTAAAGTTTTCATTGCTGCGTCGATAGCTTCCTTATCTTCTCCGTCTTTAACAGCTTTTAATCCTTCTACTGCTTCTTTAATAGCAGTTTTTTCCTCTTCAGTTACCTTATCTCCATGCTCTTCTACAGATTTTTCAGTAGATGCAATAATCATATCAGCTTTATTTCTAGCCTCTACTAAATCTTTGAATTTCTTGTCGTCAACTTCATGAGCTTCAGCATCTTTTTTCATTCTTTCGATCTCTTCATCCGAAAGATTAGTCGATCCTGTGATAGTTACCTTATTTTCTTTTCCAGTTCCTAAATCTTTTGCAGTTACATGTACGATACCATTTGCATCGATATCAAATGTTACTTCGATTTGAGGTACTCCTCTTGGTGCTGCCGGGATCTCTTCTAAGTTGAAGTCCCCTAATTTATGGTTGTCTGTAGCCTTTGTTCTTTCTCCTTGGAATACATTTATAGACACTGCTGGTTGATTATCTACAGCTGTAGAGTAAACTTGTGATTTCTTTACAGGTATAGTTGTATTTTTTTCTATCATCTTAGTAAATACTCCACCTAAAGTTTCAATTCCTAATGATAATGGAGTTACGTCTAATAATAATATGTCTTTAACGTCTCCCATTAATACTCCACCTTGGATTGCTGCTCCTGCGGCTACTACTTCATCAGGGTTGATTCCCTTGTTAGGAGATTTTCCTAAGAAAGATTCTACCCATTCTTGTACTGCTGGTATTCTTGTCGATCCACCTACTAATAAGATCTCATCGATATCTGAAGGACTTAATCCTGAATCTTTAAGAGCTGTCCTTACTGGTTCTTTTGTAGCTTCTACTAAATCAGATGTTAATTCATTGAATTTCGCTCTAGTCAATTTCATCTCTAAATGTTTTGGTCCTGTAGCATCCATTGTGATAAATGGTAATGATATAGGAGTTTCCATCATTGTAGATAATTCTTTCTTCGCTTTTTCAGCTGCATCTTTTAATCTTTGTACTGCCATCTTATCGTTAGATAGATCTAATCCAGTTTCTTTTTTGAACTCCACTTCTAACCAGTTGATGATTACTTTATCAAAATCGTCTCCACCTAAGTGATTGTTTCCAGATGTTGATAATACTTCTACTACACCGTCTCCGATTTCTAAGATAGATACATCAAATGTACCTCCTCCAAGGTCAAATACTAATACTTTTTCCTCTTCTTTCTTATCTAATCCATAAGCTAATGCTGCTGCAGTCGGCTCGTTTATGATTCTTTTTACATCTAATCCTGCGATTACCCCTGCATCTTTAGTTGCTTGTCTTTGTGCATCTGAAAAATATGCCGGTACTGTGATTACTGCTTCTGTTACAGGTTCTCCTAAATATGCCTCAGCATCTTTTTTTAGTTTCTTTAAGATCATTGCTGATATCTCTTGAGGACCATAGTCCTTCCCATGGATATTTACCTTATGAGCTTCTCCCATATGAGTTTTGATAGATGCTACTGTAGAATCTGGGTTAGTAACAGCTTGTCTTTTAGCTATTTCTCCTACTATGATTTCACCATTTTCTTTTATATTTACAACTGAAGGTGTAGTTCTTACTCCCTCTGCATTTGTTATTATTGTAAAACTTCCACCTTCCATTACTGATACACATGAGTTAGTTGTTCCTAAGTCAATTCCGATTATTTTTCCCATTTAATAATACACTCCTTTTTTTTTGACACAGATTACACAGATAAACTCTGATTTTCATAGATTTCTCCATTTATAATCCTATGCAAATAATATTTAATTATATTGTTATTTTTTACAAACTTTTACCATTGAAGGTCTTATTACTCTTTCCTTCATTTTATATCCTTTTTGTAATTCCATGATGATATGATCATTATCGATAGTCTCACAGTTTTCAGTCATTACAGCTTGGTGAAGATGCGGATCATATTCCTTTCCTACTGTTTCAATCGGTTCTACCCCTTCTGTATTCATGATTCCATGCATTTGAGATAGGGTCATTTCTACACCTTTTACCAATGCGTCAAAATCTTTTGTTTCCACAGATGCTGCAACTCCTCTTTCGAGGTTATCTACTGCTTCTAATACTTTCAAGATTACTTTTTCTGAGGCATATTTCCTAAATTCTTCTAATTCATTTTGCTTTCTCTTAGTAAAATTTTGAAATTCTGCATTTTTTCTAGCATATGCATTCTTCCAATCTTCAAGATCAGCTTCAATCTTAGCCATTTTATCTTCTAATGTTTCCTCATCCTCTGTTTTTTCAGTCTCTTCTATTTTTTCCTCTTGAGCCTCTTCTACTTTTTCCTCTTTCGACACTTCTTTTACTTTTTCTTCTTCAACCTTTTTTTTCTTACTCATGATTTTCTCCTTTTTTTAGTGCTATATTAATCATATTATTAACTTCTTGAGTCACGTATTCTACCAAGCCTACAGTTTTAGAGTAAGCCATCCTTTTAGGCCCTACTACCCCAATAATTCCTTGAGAACTACCATTCTTATAGAAGGAATATACAAAACTGAAATCTTTTAGTGCTTTTATATTCAGTTCATCTCCAAACACTACAAACACTTCTCCCTGTTTATGTTCCCTTGTACTAATTAATTCTTTAAAGATCTCATCTAACCCCTTACGTTTGTTAAAGATCTCCAGGGCTTCCTTGGCTTCCTCCACTGTTTTATTTTCAAATATAGTAGAAGCACCATTTATAAAAAATTCTCCCTCCATATCTTGATATATTTTATTAGATATAGATTCTAGTTCTGGATTTCCTTTTTCTTTTACAAATTCTTCTATCTCAAAGGTTTGAACTTCACCCTTAGATGATTTTTCATTTAATTTTATACATATCTTTTTCAACTTTATCTCACTTATCGGGTTTTCAAAATGTATTTTTCTCGTTCTTACTGTAGAGTCATCCATGACTATTACAGCCATAGCTACATAGTCGGTCACATGGACTAATTCAACCTTTTTTATTGTCTCGTGACTTATATTAGACTCTAGTACTATTCCTGCATAGGATGTCAATTTAGACAGTAAGTTAGAAGTTCTTCTCAATATCCCGTCAAACTCTCCGATTTTTACATCATATATTTGATGTATTTTTTCCATCTCTTGTCTAGATAATTTTTCTATCTTAAGGAGTTCCGAAAGATAAAACTTATATCCTAGATCTGTCGGTATCCTTCCTGATGATGTATGGGTTTTTGACAAATATCCTAAATCTTCTAGATCAGCCATTACATTTCTAATGGTTGCCGATGAATACTCTATATTATATTTTTTAACTAACGTTCTAGAACCTATGGTTCCACCTGAAGTCAAGTAGTAATCGATTATCGCTCCTAACACTAGCTTTTCTCTATCTGTAATCATACCCACCACTCCAATCAGCCAGTTGTTAGCACTCACTCAATTAGATTGCTAACTTATAATGAGTATATAATCATTTCTAAATTTTGTCAACACTTTTCCACATAATTTTAGCCACCTATCCTCTAGGTGGCTAAAATTTCTACATCTATTAAAGATTACCTTTAATCTCTCAATATTTTCAGTTATTAATTTTTTTTTATTAAATTTTTTACTTACTTACTTTCCTTAGCTATTTGTTCCTCTATCTCTTCTATCTCTTGAAATTTTTCATCAAAGAACTCTCCAAACTCTTCTTCTATTTTTTCTTCATAGATATCTAAATCTCCATTAAAAGCTTCCATCTCATATACACAGTTAAAATCATTGATATGACATAATTCTACCATAGCTTCAAATTTCACATCTTCTTCCTCAGCGTTAAATGTATATCCAACCCCTTTATTTCCATTCTCTTCCTCAAAATCATACAGTTCCCATTCCATTCCTGCATTCATTCTTTTTTCAGATAATTCTTTGGCTAACTTTTCAGCTTCTCCCTCTTTTACACAGACATATATATTACACATCACTTCATTTTCTATCCCACAAGTAATCTTATACCCGTCATTTGTCATTTCCATATAGTTAAATTTTTTCATCTTTACCTCCAACTTTCATAATTAATTCCTCTTCTTTCTTATAGTTTCACGAGGTTCTTAATATTAAAATAAATTTTAATTCCCATGAAATCTCGGCAACCAAGAAGGAGTTAATTTTTTCTATATTATACCACAAAAAAGAAAAAAACGACTAAATCCATTTATCAGATTTAATCGTTTTCTCTGGATGAGTTTCTATCTTTTCACCATATTTTTCAATACTCCTATGGATTCTATCTCACACTCTATGATATCATCACCTTTTAAATACTTTGGAGGATCAAAGGACATCCCTACCCCTGCCGGTGTCCCTGTAGAAATTATATCTCCTGCTTCTAAGGTTATCCCCTTTGATATATCAGAAACTAAGGTGTCTATGTCAAATATCAAATTTTTAGTATTGGAATCCTGTCTCAGTTCTCCATTTATCTTAGCAGATATATTTAATTCCACTGGATAACCTATATAATCTCTATGGACAATACACGGACCCATAACTACAGCTCCATCCAGCCCCTTTCCAATGGTCCACTGCTGATGTTTAACCATAAGATCCCTGGCAGATATATCATTCATAATTGTATATCCAAAGATACTATCTCTTACCTCTGATTTCATGATTTTTGACGTTTTCTTCCCCATTACTACGCCTAATTCTACCTCATAATCTAGTTTTTTTGTAAGGTCATCATGTAATGGTATTGTGGCCTCTGTACCACCTGCATATCTTGCTCTCTTACTGAATATTATAGGGCTTACTGGCACCTCACCTTTTATATTTAACTCAACTACTGTCTCTGATATATGTGCCCTATAGTTCAATCCGACAGATATAACGTCATGGAGTGGCAGAGGAATAGGGGCTAATACCAAGACTTTATCAAAATCGTAGTATACATCCGCTTTTCCCTCTCCCTTCCAGAGTTTATCTAATTTTTCTATATCACTTTTTTCATGGGTCTCTATAAAATCATTCATATCAAAAAATTCCTGACTTAACTCAATCTCATCTATTGGTATTATTTTTTTCCCATCCCTTGTTAATATACCTATCTCCTCTAATCCTTCATATTCAAATGTAAAAAATTTCATCCTTCCCCCCCATTGTCATCTTAAATTGAATAGCTAATCACTATTTTTTATCTCATTTTTTTCTACCAACGCCACTATAAACTTATATCCCAAAGATAAAATTACAGGTCCAACAAAAAGTCCAATTATTCCATAAGTAAGCATTCCTCCTAAAGATCCCAACAGAATTACAAGCATGGGGATATCTACACCTCTTCCCAAGAGAAGTGGTTTCAATATATTATCTAAAACTCCCACAAACAGAGTCCATATTATATATAATATAGCTACGGTTATTGTTTGTTTAGAATATACGTATATGGCTATTGGAAGTAATATTATCATTGGTGGTAGTTGAATTATAGCCAATACCATAACCAATACACTCCACACCCCTGCACCTGGTACTCCTACTACTAACATTCCTATTCCTGCAATAACAGCTTGAATTATTGCTATTCCCACAACTCCTTGAACAACACTCCTTATGGTCGCTGCCGCTATCTCATGAAATTTTTCAACAAACTCTCCTATTAATATTTTAAAAATTTTACTGGCTCCCCTGCTGGAAACCTCTGCATTCATAAGAAATATTCCTCCTATCAATATGGATAAGATAAATTGAACTATGGTCAGTCCCAATTTTGAAATTATCCCTAAAATTTTAGGAGCATATATTTGAAGTTGAGGTGTCACTTCTTCTATTATATCTCTAAAATTTCCTGTAAACAATGTCCATAGTTCACCTATTTTTTTACCTAATATAGGAATTCCTTTTATCTCTTCACTGACTGGCGGTATAGTCAGTGTTCCAGCTTTTAAATTTTCCGCTATCTTTCTTAAACTCTCTATTATAGAACCCATAAATAACACTACAGGTAAGATCACACACATTAAACCTATAGCCACCAATAATATAGCTGATAGTTTATCTCTTCCCCTTAATATTTTTGTGAGTTCTTTATGGAGTGGAAAACTTGATACCGCTATTATTATCCCCCATAGAGTAATCATAAAAAGTGGTTTTATTATTGTAAAACTCCATATAAAAAGTATCGCTATAAAACTTATTCGTATAAAAATATTTACAGCTTTTTGTATATCCACACTATTTCCCCCATCCATAATCCCTCCTATCGTAATAATAAAATATACTCTTTTCTCCTTTATTTCCTGTATTTGTTCCTAAATTATTCTTTAATATAAAATTACGATACCATCTTACTTGCCCTTAGATCCACTTTTCTTTAGTTAAATTATATATATATTAAACATTAGGAGGAAAAATACACAAAGCATAGTATCCTTATCAATAACAAAATAATATTTAAGAGGTGATTGTATGTTAGTCGTAATTTATAAAAATGGGGATATATATATATTGGGCGAAAAGAATTTTATTTAAACAGTAAAGACAGCACTATCAAAGTAGGAGATCAAATAAGCAATCTTTCTGATGTCAGCACAATTATAGTGGGTGACAGAAACATCTATGGAGAGACAATGGAGGCATTTTAACATAGACTCCAAAAGAGCAGATTTTTTTCTGCTCTTCTTTTATTTTGTAGGTAAGTAATAAATAAAACAGTAGATAACTAACACACGGAAACTGAAAATAAAAAATATCGAACTACAGATTGCACAGGTGTACCTGAGGACAATAAGGAGAAAAATAAAGGAGGTATTTCATATGAATAAGGTTTATAGGTTCGGCTGTGGAAAAGCTGATGGTGGAGCAAAACTTAAAAATTTATTGGGAGGGAAAGGAGCTAATCTAGCTGAGATGGCCAAGATTGGTGTTCCAGTGCCTCCTGGATTTACATTGACTACTGAAATGTGTAATTTTTACACTGAATTTGGGGAACAAGCATTGAAAGATTCCATTTGGAATGAAGTGAAATGTGGAATTTCTGAGGTTGAAGATATCTTAGGGAAAAAATTTGGGGATCCTAAAAATCCATTATTATTTTCAGTTCGATCAGGAGCTAGACAGTCTATGCCCGGGATGATGGATACGGTTTTAAATTTGGGGCTTAATGATGAAATAGTAGAAGGTTTGGCTACTATCACTAATAATCCAAGATTTGCTTGGGATTCCTACAGAAGGTTCATTCAAATGTATGGAGATGTAGTCCTTGGTATGACACCTGAATCCAAAGAGGATCTCAACCCCTTTGAAAAAATAATAGACAACTATAAAAATGATTTGAAGATAAAAACCGATCTCGATTTTAATGTAGAAAATCTAAAAATACTTGTAGATAGATTTAAAGCTATTATATCTAAAAGAATTGGAGTCCAGTTTCCACAAGATCCATATGAACAACTATGGCTGGCTATATTAGCTGTATTTAGGAGTTGGATGAATGACAGAGCCATAGCCTATAGAGCTATCGAGGGGATTCCATCTAATTGGGGAACAGCAGTAAATGTACAATCTATGGTCTATGGTAATACAGGCATTGACTCTGCTACTGGAGTAGCCTTTACAAGGAATGCCGCCACCGGTGAAAATTACTTCAATGGAGAATTTTTGATAAATGCTCAGGGAGAAGATGTAGTAGCAGGAGTCAGAACTCCGTGGCAAATAACTAAAAAAGAATCCATTGAATGGGCAGTAAGAAATAATATTTCCATGGAAGACAGAAAAAGATCTCATCCATCTCTAGAAGAACTCATGCCCGAAGTATACAAGGAGCTATATAAGATTCAGAGAATATTGGAAGATCATTATATAGATATGCAGGATATAGAGTTTACAGTGGAAAATAAAAAACTTTGGCTCCTCCAGACTAGAACTGGAAAGAGGACTGGGATGGCCATGATAAAGATAGCCATGGATCTCTATAATGAAAATAAGATAGATTCAAAGGAAGTCATTAGGAGGATAAAACTCAGCAAGATCGATGAACTCCTTCATCCAGTATTTGATACTGAAAAAATAAATGTAGATGTCCTTACTCGTGGACTGCCTGCTGCACCAGGAGCTGCTGTAGGTCAGATTGTATTCTTTGCTGATGAGGTGGAAAAATATGAAAAAGCCATCTTGGTCAGACTAGAAACTTCCCCCGAGGATATCAATGGTATGAATTTAGCTCAAGGATTTCTAACTGTTCGTGGTGGAATGACCTCCCATGCAGCGGTAGTTGCTCGTGGAATGGGAAAATGTTGCATCGCCGGAGCTGGAGAAATAGTAATAGATTATAAAAAAAGAAAATTTAGAGTAGGTGATAAAGTCTTCAAAGAGGGAGATTTCCTCTCTTTAGATGGTAGTACTGGGATGGTCTATGAAGGTACGCTTATCACTAAATCTCCTAAATTAGACGAAAATTTCCACAAAATTTTAGAAATTGCAGACAAGATCGCTAGGATGGAGGTCAGGGCAAATGCCGATACTCCAAAAGATTCTAAAAAAGCCATCGAGTTTGGAGCTAAAGGTATAGGTCTTTGCAGAACGGAGCATATGTTCTTTGAAGAAGACAAGATCAAGGCTATGAGGGAGATGATCTTAGCTTCCGATACAGATGGACGAAAAAAAGCTCTGGCTAAGATGTTGCCCCTCCAAAGGGAAGATTTTATAGGCATCTTTGAAGTTATGAAAGAAAAACCTGTAACCATAAGATTACTCGATCCACCTCTCCATGAATTTCTTCCACATACCAAGGAAAAACAGGAGGAATTAGCCCATGAAATTCATGTTCCAGCTGGAAAAATCAGAGAAGCTGTAGAGCATCTAAAAGAATCTAACCCCATGCTAGGACACCGTGGATGCCGTCTGGGAATTACCTATCCTGAAATCACTATTATGCAAACTCGGGCTATTATAGAAGCCGCACTAGAAGTCCATTCTAGAGGGATAGATGTCTATCCTGAGATAATGGTTCCCCTCGTCGGAAAAGTAGAGGAATATAAATTACAAAAACAACTGATCTTAGATACTATTACAGAGGTCTTTGAAGAGAAAAAAAGTAGTGTTAGATATAAGATCGGAACCATGATTGAAGTTCCTAGAGCTGCTCTTACAGCGGATAAAATTGCTCTAGAAACAGAGTTTTTCTCCTTTGGTACAAACGACCTCACACAGATGACCTTTGGGTATTCTAGAGATGATATAGGAACATTTTTACCTGCCTATCTGGAGCAAGAAGTGTTGGAGGTTGATCCATTCAAAACAATAGATATTGAGGGCGTAGGACAACTCATGGTTATTGCCAGCACTAAGGGACGAAGTGTCAATAAAAATTTAGAGATTGGAATATGCGGTGAACATGGAGGTGAACCCCAATCTATCCAATTTGTAAATAGTCTAGGCTTTGACTATGTTAGCTGTTCCCCATACAGGATTCCTATAGCAAGATTGGCTGTTGCCAAGGCAGAGATAGAATAAATAAAATTATAAATAAAAAAGAATCGGGTCTTCCTAATTTTATATAACTTATCATCTTTAGTCTTTCCATAAGTATTAGCTGATATGTACTAAAGAAAATTAGTATTATTAAATTAATATTAAAAGTTATATAATACCTTAAAGCAGTTGAAAAAATAAAATTGAAGATTATCAATTTGCTATAGGTTAAATGGAGGTACAAAAAATGAAAAAAGATATGATCAGTGGATTAATAGTCTGTGTAATTATAGCCCTATTGGCTAAACTTACATCTATATTTCTTCCCCTGGTAGGAAGCACGAGTTTGGCTATAATAATAGGGATTATTGCAGGAAATACCCTAGCTAAAGATAAAAAATATCTTCCTGGAGTGGAGTTTTCAGAAAAGACTATATTGGCTGGAGCAATTATGCTTTTAGGAGCCACCCTTCACCTGAGTGCTATAACAAGCTTAGGTATAAGGGGAATAATTTTTATTCTTTTGGAAATTTCTTTAGTTATTGGAATAAACTTAGTTATTGGAAGATCTTTGGGGTTCAGTAAAAACTTTTCCCTTTTGATGGGAACTGGAAATGCTGTCTGTGGTTCTTCTGCTATTGCTGCTGTCGCACCTGTCTTAGGTGCAAAAGAAGATGAAATCGGAATTTCCGTAGCTGTCGTTAATCTCATTGGAACTATATTTATGTTTATATTACCTGTAGTTGCACTTAATATACTGGGATATACTCCTCTGGAAAGTGGTGGACTTATTGGAGGAGGTCTTCAATCAGTAGGTCAAGTTGTTGCTGGGAGTAACTTTTTAGGAGCGGAAGCTGCTAAGTTTTCTATCCTATTTAAAATGATCCGAATTAGTATGCTAGGAGGAGTAATCTTGATCTTCTCCCTTATCAACAACACAAATTCAAACAATATCAATGCCCCCCAAAAGAAGTTACCTGTTCCACCATTTATAGTTGGATTCTTTCTCCTCAGCATCTTAGTTACCCTAGGTTTTATAGGTGATCAAGTGCAGGAGATCCTAGGGTTTTTAAGCAAAAATTTACTCCTAGTTGCCATGGCTGGAATAGGAATGAGGATTAAATTTAAAGAGTTACTCAGTGAAGGCCCCAAAGCTTTATTGTTTGGAGTAATAGCTATGTTCTCCCAAATTACCCTATTGATAACTTTAATAAAATTAATATTAAAATAAAGATCAAAAATAGTATAAAAAAATCGCAAACAAATTTAGTCGTTTGCGATTTTTTTATACTATTGTCAGAATTACTTCCCGTAAAACCTTGTACGCTGTAGCTGTGGAAGCTCCACTGATATCGTAGTTAGGAGAAAGTTCCACTATATCTCCTCCTACAATATTTAATTTTTCAAATTCTTTTATCCCCTTTACGAGTTCGTTAAATGTAAGTCCTCCCGGCTCTGGTGTACCAGTTCCTGAAAAGATAGAGGGATCCAAAATATCTAAATCAATAGTTATATACACCGGAATATCTTTTAATTTTTTTATTATCTCAGCTAGGGTATCTATACCAAATTTTTTCATATAGGTATGTTCCTTTGCCCATAAAAATTCTTCCTTATTCCCAGATCTAATCCCAAATTGATAGATCTTCCCATCTCCTAAAAGATCCCAACATCTTCTGAGTACCGAAGCATGGGAAAATTTTTTCCCCATATAGTCATCTCTCAAATCTGCATGTGCATCGAGATGAATAACATGAAGATCAGGGTATTTTTCATATACTGCCTTTATTGTTCCATAAGAAACTAGGTGTTCTCCTCCTACCATAAATGGAATTTTATCATCTTTCAATATTTTTTTTGTATATTTATATATACTGTCTAAAGTACTCTTTGAATTTCCAAATGAAAACTCTAAATCTCCCCCGTCGAAAATATTATAATTTCCCAAATCTTTTTCTAAATAAGGGCTGTAAGTTTCTAATCCGTAAGATTCTCTCCTCATTACTTCTGGAGCAAATCTGGTACCAGGTCGAAAAGATGTTGTTCCATCAAAGGGAGCACCAAACACTACTATTTTGGATTCATCATATTCATTATCAAATCCAATAAAAGTAGAAATGTTCTTATTTTTCACTCTCTAACATCTCCTTAACATAATTCAGCAATGCAAAACATCCTCTGTGTAGTTCTGAATTATAGTACTTAGTTTTTATATTTAATTTTTCCCATTCTTCTGGATTATGGTTTTTTATAGGGTCATATTTTTTAGATGCAAACCCAAATAACCAATGCCCAGAAGGGTAAGTTGGCTGATGAAATTGATATACTTTAGCTATTGGAAACGTCTCCACTATTTTTCTATGAGCTTTTTGCATCTCTTTAGAAAATTTTTCAAAATACGGAGATTCATGCTGATTTATTAAGATTCCTTCCTCTCCTAATACTCTGAAGCAGTTGTTATAAAACTCTGTTGTAAATAGTCCCTCTCCTACAGATACCGGATCAGTAGAATCCACTAAGATCAGATCATACTTTCCTTCTTCTGCTTCTTCTACAAATTTCAATCCATCCTTAAAATACATACTTACTCTGAGATCTTCTGATTTTTCAGTTGTAACAGGTAAAAATTGTTGAGACAATCTTACTACCCTCTCGTCTATTTCTACCATATCTATTTTTTCTATATTTTTATATCTAGTCAATTCTCTAACAGTCCCACCGTCACCCGCTCCAATAACCAATACTTTTTTTATCTTTGGATTAGTTGCCATAGCTACATGGGTAATCATATCGTGATAGATAAATTCATCTTTTTCTGTCACCATCATAAGACCATCTAAAGTAAAAAACTTACCGTATTCATCTGATTCAAAAAAATCTATTTTTTGAAACTTACTCATCTCACTGTGAAGATGTTTTTTTTACCTTAATAGAAAATCTTGTATTCTCAGTCCAGTTTTCTGTATACCATAAATCTAACGTAATTCCCTCCTAATTTCACTTAATAACTAACTGATTCTTGGTTCTCTTCTGGCTTAAATGTTATCTTTCCTAGTTGTTCAGGATGGAATTTTCTGATCTTTTCCACCATTCCTCTAGGAATTTCTATAGATTCACTTCTGTCTGCCTTAAATACATCCTCTAAAAAATCGAAGGCTGTCCATGGATTTATCGTGTCTCCACATGTAAATACATCTACTGCTGCATATCCATATTCTGGCCAAGTATGGATAGCCAAGTGAGATTCCGATATAATTACAGCATCAGATACTCCATAGGGATTAAAATGGTGGAATACTGAATTAACTATCGTAGCATTGGCTAACTTTGCAGCTTTATTCATATGTTTTTCAATAAGTTCTGGGCTAGCTAAAACCTCTTCGCTACAGTTATAAAATTCTATCAAAATGTGTCTACCTAATGTTCTAATTTCATCTATATTCTCCTTTTAAAATACTTATATTATTTAATGTTTTATCGTTCATTCCAGTTATAACAGCCTTTTGTTCCTTTAAAAAATATATATGGTCTATCAAATCTTTTGTAATCCTCTCCCCTTGGATCAGAAGTGGGATTCCCGGAGGATATACCATAATAGATTCTCCACTTATCCTTCCTACAGATTCCGATAGTGGTATGCTCACAGTCTCCGAATAAAAAGTATCTCTGGGAGATACCACTAATTCCAGACTTTCAAGTTCATTAAAGTTTATCTGCTGATTATTTCCTTTGTAATTTTTTGCCATCTCTTTCAGAGCATCTATGAGTTTTTGATAGTCATCCCAAATATCTCCTATACTAGCTATTCCCAATATATTGTAGGTATCGCTAACTCCATTTGGATATTATATTTCTCCCTCAAGATATCATATCCTTCAAATCCTGTGAGTCCTAAACCATGAAGATTTATTCCTATCTTGGTATCGTCAAAATCATAGAGCTTATCAGATAATATTGCTTTAAAACATCTTATTCCCGGGATAGATTTCAATTCCTCTCTAAATTTAGAGAGCATCTCTAAAAGATCATTAAAAATCTCCTCCCCCTGTGCAACCAAAGTTTTTCTGGCCACATCTAAGCTTGTCATCAAAAGATAGGAAGCACTTGTAGTTTGGGTTAAATTCAACATATTTTTTACTCTCTCTTGTTTTATACGTCCATAATTTAAAAGAGTCCCGAACTCTGGGTAAGAGAACCTCCTGTTTTATGGATACTTACAGCAGACATATCTGCTCCCAAAGCCATGGCATTTTTAGGGAATTTTTTATGGAATGGAAAATGAGCTCCGTGGGCTTCATCTACCAAGACAAGCACATTTTTTTCATGACAAATTTTTATAATTTCTTCCAGATCAGATACAGCACCATAATATGTCGGATTGACTATAAATACTGCTTTTATATCCGGATCTTTGGTCATGGTTTCTTTTATTTTTTCCACACTTATTCCTAGACTTATTCCCAAAGTTTCATTTACTTCAGGATCAATATAAACTGGAGTCGCTCCACTTAGAATAAGTGCATTGATAGCGCTTTTATGAACATTTCTAGGTAGTATTATTTTGTCCCCTGGATTACAGGCACTCATAACCATAGTCTGTATCCCAGAGCTTGTTCCATTAACAAGAAAAAAAGCTTCATCTGCAAAGTAAGCGTCAGCCCATCAATTGATGGGCTTCCCTTATTACCCCAGTTGGGTTATTTAATATATCCAGCTCCTTCATGGAATTGGTATCTAATTCTATTATTTTATGACCTATATAATCCGAAAATTCATTTTGAAACCTTTTTTTGTGTCCCGGAACATCAAAAGATACTATCTCTGTTTTATGATAGTTTTTTAATGCATCGAAGAGTGGTGTCTTTTTTTGCATGAGCCCCCCTATATTCAAAGTTTACCAATACTAAACCTTATTTCTAAAAAAAATATTGTTCCTTCAAAAATTTGAAAGAGCAATATTTTGTTATTCATTTTTTCTTATAAATTAGAATTTAGAAACCTTATTTTTTAAGTTATTATGTTTTATATAATGCGTTTTAAAAAACAGTATTACTAAACTTTTTTCATTTAATAATATATAAAAAATAAAAATTTGTCAATTTTTTCTTATAGAAACCAAAAAAGATCGTAGATAATTTTAATTTTCTACGATCTTTTTTATTTTAATTATTGAGTTAAAATTTCATTCCAAACTTCACCTTGAGGAGCTAATGCTTCTCCTAAATCTTTCATAAGGTAAGCATCCTTCAGGTCCTCTATTTCATAAACTGGTATAGTTTTTCTGAGTTCATTCGCTCCTATATTTATAGAAGGAGTTTCTAAATAGTCTACTATTTTTACATAT
The DNA here is from genome assembly GCF_037132775.1 of Psychrilyobacter sp. GTDB lineage: Bacteria > Fusobacteriota > Fusobacteriia > Fusobacteriales > Fusobacteriaceae > Psychrilyobacter. The sequence continues at coordinate 21,949 of NZ_JBAHZY010000142.1, read as the reverse complement.
ACTTCCGGTCTATATATATAATCTATAAATTTGTGAGCATTTTCAATATTTTTAGCTCCCTTTAATATAACCATACTATCTATATACATCTGAGCTCCCTTTTCTGGTATAAAAAACACCATATTTTCAGCTTGCTCATCGGTCATATGGGAAATTATATTCTCATAATAACCATGTACCACTAAATATTCTCCGTTTGTGAATCCTTTTCCAAAACTCTCACTGTCAAATTTCAAGATATTTGTTTTCCATCCTAGGATAATCTTCTGAGCATCTGCCAAGTCTTGTGGATCAGAAGATTCTGGTGAATGCCCTGCAATGATTAATGCACTGGACATGACCTCTCTCATATCATCTAAAAGGGTCATCTTTCCCTTTAGATCTTCCCTGTTATATATATCAAATGACCTATCAAAATCTTTTACATATTTCGTATTCACAGCTATTCCAGTTGCTCCTACAGAATACGGAATGATATAATCATGGTTTTTATCAAAACTAATCTTAGATGCAATATTTTCGTTTAATTCTTTTAGATTTAAAATTTTAGACTTATCTATTTTTTCCAGCATCCCCTGTTTCATCATAATTTCAGCATAGTCAGTGGATGGAACAGTTATATCATAGCCATCTCCTCCAGCCTTGATCTTTGCGTACATCTCCTCGTTGGAAGAATAATAATCGGTTATAACTTCTATTCCTGTTTCGTTTTCAAAGTCGGTAATCACCTCATTTGGAATATAGTCTGACCAGTTGAATAAGTACAACTCTTTTTTTTGTTCCTCTTTTCCGCAACCTATTAAGACTAATAACATCAATATAAATATAATACTTTTTTTCATCTTTCCCCTCCTTTTTTAACTTATCATATATTTTTGTATCTTTTTTGTCGACATTGCCAGTGCTATTGTTCCTGCAATTAATATCACTGAAAGTGCATTTATAATCGGTGAAACTCCAAACTTAATCATTGAATAGATATGAAGTGGCAGGGTAGAAGAACCCGGTCCTGCTACAAAAAACGTTATTACAAAATCATCCAATGACAACGTTATAGACATTAAAAGCCCGGACACTATCCCTGGCATAAGATTCGGTAGTATTACCTTGGTAAGGGCTTCTTTTTCAGTTGCCCCAAGATCATATGCCGCCTCCACTATAGAATAATCAAAATTATGTAACCTCGACAACACAATAAACAGTACAAAGGGGATATTAAATGTTGTATGAGCCAAAAATATACTGACTAGTCCCAATTTAAACTTTATACTGGTAAATAAAATTAATAACGATACACCCATTATTATATCTGGAAGAACTAAAGGCAGATAAGATATTATCTGAAGATATTTTTTATGCTTAAAACTATACCACTGAAGCGATATTGCTCCTAAAGTACCTATCGTTGTAGATATAACCGCTGAAGTTAGTGCAATTAAAATACTATACCTAAAGGATTTCCACAACCTTGCAGAGTGATTGAATAATTCATCATACCATTTGAGAGAAAACCCATCCCAGGCTACTCCCATCCCTGAATTAAAAGATTGGACGATAAGAACTACCAAGGGAAGGTATAGGAATACGAGAGTTAGTGTAAACATATTCAGTGAAAAAGTTTTTTTATTCATCTCTATACCTTTCCTCCCTTATGATCCTTATCATATTTTGATAGAACAATGATAAAAATAACTGTTATTATTGTTAAAATTGTTGCAATAGCTGTAGCCTTTGGCCAATTTCTAGTAATTGTAAGTTCTCTGGCTATGATATTTCCCAACATTTGAGAATTTTTCCCTCCAACTAATTTTGGAATAGCGTAGGATCCTAGTGCCGGTATAAATGTAAACAATGTGGCAGTTATAACCCCTGGTTTTATATTGGGTAAAAAAGTTTTAGTATAAGCCTCCATCTTACTGGCTCCTAAATCTCTTGCTGCATCAATCAGTGCAAAATCAAATTTTTCTATGGCAGAATATAGGGGTAAGATAGCATATGGTAGATACGCATAGACACTTACCAATATTACTGCAAACTTATTATAGATAAATTGATGAGGTTCTAAGCCAAATTTTATCAAAAGATTATTTAACAGACCGTTATTTCCAAGGAGAGCTATCCAAGAATAGATCCTAATCAAAAAATTTGTCCAAAATGGAACTATTATTAAAAACAATAAAAAGTTTTTATACTTGGATGTGGCTATATAAAGAGCCACCGGAATAGCTATTAAAACTGTAATTACAGTGGCTATTATAGATATTTCCACTGTATTCCATACCACTTTTAAAAAATATGGACTGCTAAAAAAGTTATATCCGTCTACGGAAAATATCCACTCTACCCCTCCATAGATTCCTTTTTTTAAGAAACTATAAATTATAACTATTAGTGTAGGAGCCACAAATAAAAGGGTTAGCCAAAGGGTGATAGGAGCTGAATAGACTAAACCACATCTTTCGTTTTTCATCTATATCACCTCTAAAAGGAAACTATCAGCTGAATCCCAAATGACATAAACTTCGTCTTTCCAATGGATAGCTTCTGCATCTTCCTCAAAGAAATCTACATGCTGTTTAAATGCACTGAACAACTTATCTTCTACAGTTACAAAGAACTTACTCTGAAATCCTGAGTAGATTACCTCTTCAATCTTCCCTTTTAAAACATTATCATTGTCATCTAAATATCTAGGTTTTGATTTAGATATCTTTACCTTTTCTGGTCTGATAGTCAATTTCACAAAATTTCCTACCACAACCTCCTTGTCCAGTTCAAATTTTATCCTTCCATAGTTAGGAGAGTTTAGGTATCCAAACTCCTGTTCTACCTCTACAACCTCCCCTTCTATAAAGTTGGTTTCACCTATGAAGTCAGCTACATATGCATTGGCCGGACTCTCATAGATCTCACTAGGAGTACCAATTTGGAGTACCTCACCATCTTTCATCACTGCTATCCTGTCAGATACACTGAGTGCTTCCTGCTGATCATGAGTAACAAATACAAAGGTAATGCCTACTTTTTCATGAATATTATCTAGCTCTATCAGCATATGCTGCCTGAGTTTGGCATCCAATGCAGACAACGGCTCATCCAAGAGTAGAACCTTTGGTTTATTTATCAGTGCACGAGCTATGGCAACCCTTTGTTTTTGCCCTCCTGAAAGTTGAGATGAATATTTATTTGCATGTTCAGATAATTTTACCATCTCTAAATATTTTTTTACCTCTCTGTCTATCTCTATCTCTTTTATTTTTTTTAATCGGAGTGGAAACGCTATATTTTCATAGATTGTTAGATGGGGAAACAATGCATATGTTTGAAATATTGTATTAACATCTCTTTTATTCGGACTTAGATGGGTGATATCTTGCTTCCCCAAATAGATTGTTCCACCGTCAGCTTCTATAAATCCTGCTATCATCCTAAGAAGGGTAGTTTTTCCGCATCCAGATCCTCCTAGGATAGAAAAAAATTCTCCGCCTTTAATTTCAAAACTAATATTTTTTAATACTTCCACTCCATCAAAAGACTTAGATATAGAATCTATTTTTATATTTCCTTGTTTCATAAAAACTCTCCTTGCTATATAAATTTTAAAGGTCTCTATTCCAGCTAAAATATACTTATTTAATATACTGAATTAGTATTATTTTGTGTTTTATATAATACGTTTATAAAAACAGTATTACTAAACCTCTAGCGTTTCATTTTATAAAAAAAAATACCCTTTGTCAATTGATTTTTTATATATATCAAGCTATAATGTTAAGTAACCTTGTAATTTAACAAGGTTACTTTTGAATAAATAAGAGGGAGTAAACAATGGATATAGGCAAAAAAATTAAAAGACTCAGACAGGAAAAATTTCTCACTCAGGATGAATTAGCTATGAGATGTGAACTATCCAAAGGTTTTATATCCCAGTTAGAAAGAGATCTTACATCTCCATCTATCACTACCCTAATAGATATATTAGAAGGATTAGGTACCAACCTTCGAGATTTTTTCAATGAAGACGAGGATGAAAAAATTGTCTTTAAAAAAGAAGATGTCTTCGAAAATATCGATGAAGAGTTAAAATATAAGATTGAATGGATCGTTCCTAACGCGCAGAAAAATCAAATGGAACCTATCCTCATAACCATAGAGGAGGGAGGAAGATGTAAGGAAGAGCTCCCCCACGAGGGAGAAGAATTTGGGTATGTTCTCAGCGGTACCGTCTTAATTCATTTAGGAGAAAAAACATACAAGTCCCAAAAGGGAGAATCGTTTTACTATAAATCTAGAAAAAATCACTATATTTCCAATGCAGGAAAAAGCATAGCTAAAGTTTTATGGGTTTCTAATCCTCCGGCATTTTAAAAAAGGTATCGAAAGTAATATTACTTTTGATACCTTTTTTAGTTTTTGTATAAAAATTATACCGACAGAACATTCAAAATCTGAATAGCAACGCCTAAATGCAAGGCATCTTCATCTATATCAAAACAGTCATTGTGAGCTAATGCCGTTATCCCTTTTTTTTCATTTTTTACTCCCAGATTAAAAAATACTCCTGGTATTTTTTCTAAATAATATCCAAAATCTTCTACACCCATATTAGCCTTTTCTTTTTCTAGTACATTCTCTATGCCTAAAATATCCGTGGCAGATCTTCTGACTAAATCTACCATCTTATCGTCATTGATAAGGGGGGAGTACCCTTTCCCAACCTTTAATACACCCTTTCCACCCATGGAAACAGGCAAGGTATCCACTAAAATTTTTAATTTTTCTTTGACAGACTCTCTGATTTTAGGATCCAAAGTTCTTAAAGTCCCTACTAGTTTAACAGAATCTGCTATGATATTGGGTGCTGTTCCTCCCTCTATCATCCCAATGGTCAACACTACACTGTCTCTAGCATCTATCCGGCTTACTATTGACTGCATAGCTGTTATCAATTGAGCTGTTATCATAATTGCGTCTACTCCATCTCCGGGATATGCCCCATGGGCAGACCTTCCCTGAACCTCTATCTCTATCCTATCTGAAGAAGCATTCATCTGTTTATACCTATATTCCACACTCCCTTTGTCTATTAGGGAACTCACATGCAATCCAAATATAGCATCCACCCCTTCTAAAACACCTTCTTCAATCATAGGCTCAGCTCCTCCTACAGTTTCTTCTGCAGGCTGAAATATAAACCTGACATTTACACCTAATTCATCTTTTTTTTCACTGAGTATTTTAGCTACTCCCAAAAGAATAGTAGTATGTGCGTCATGACCACAGGCATGCATAACTCCGTGATTTTTAGACCTGTAAGAAACATCATTTTTTTCCAAAATAGGAAGGGCATCCATATCAGCTCTAAGAGCTATAGTTTTAACTGCATCTTTTCCCTTTATCTCTCCCACTACTCCTGTTTTTGCCATCTTTTTATATAATACCCCAAATTCATCCAAATACTCACAAATTTTTCTCTGGGTACGAAATTCCTCCATCCCCAACTCCGGATACATATGAAAGTCTCTTCTGACTTTAGATAACCAAGGAGATATCTCTTTAGCTAATTCCAAAAATTTATTGCTGTCCATAAAAAATAACCTCCAAAAAATTTAAATTTTTATTTTACTTCAAATAATAAATACTCTCCATCAGTTCCTCCATTTTTTTAGATATTTTGGCTTCGCTCATCCCGTGATGATTTATTATTATAGAAAAAGCCAGCAGGTCACCATCAATATTATGCAGGTACCCACCATAAGATTTTACTCCTGTAAGAGTCCCACTTTTCCCATGTAGATTATCTACTAAGGCTGTCTTCTTTTGAAACTTTTTAAACGTTCCACCCTTTCCAGGTTCAGCCAGTGAATCATAAAAACTAGAAAAATTTTCTGAGTTCCACATATATTTCAAAACCTCTACAAGGGTATCAGGAGTCACTCCATCGTAACGGGATAAGCCACTTCCATCATATATATATAGTCCCCTTGCAGGTATACGATTACTCCAATATCCCTTCATTGTCTCAACACTATTTTTCTCTATGTCTTTATTTTTCTCCTTTAACTTTTTCTCTACCTCTATCTTGAGATGTTCTGCAAATAGATTTACACTATATTTATTTGTATAAGCTATGATCTTTTCCAACTTAGAAGAACACTGGGTATAGATAAGGTTATTTTTATTCACAGCCTTATCATTTTCATTCCTTACCCTGCTTCCATTATTTTTTATACCTTCTTTTTTCAAAGTATCAGAAAATATTCTAGCCAAGGCAAAAGCTGGATCTTGCATCACTGTATTATATGAAATTATTGGTTTATTCATAGTTCCCAGTACAATTATTTCATTGCTGTAAGGAGGTACTACCAAGGTTATTTTAGATGGTTTTTTATCATCTCCTATAACTCTATTGGTTATCACAGTATTTGTATATGGTGGGGATATACTTGCCCTAATATTTTTATCTTCCCTCTGGAGTGTCAATCTGATACTGTTATCCAAAAAAGTAAGTCCACTAGGTTTGGATGCAAAGGTATACCTCAGATCCCCCCATTCCCATGTTTGAGACAGGGTTGTTTCAGGATAATAAGATGGGTCGGCTACTATTTCCCCACTAATTTTTTTTATTCCCATGGTTTTAATTTTTTCTATCCATATATTTAAAAATTCCAGCTGTTTCTTTTTTTTCTCTACTGTTATCCTTTGAGGGTCTTCTGTAATCAGATATTTAGACCCTAGAGTAGGGTCACCACCACCAACAATATAGATATTTCCGTCTAAAGTCCCATCTAACCCTATCTTCCCGTCATAGGCTAGGATAGTTTTAAATCTATAATCTTTTCCCAAAACTTCCAAGGCTATTCCTGTTGTGAGTAATTTCATATTAGAAGCCGGTACCAAAGATCTATCGGAATTTAATTTAAATAAAGTTTTACTGGTTTCTAAGTTCACAACTTTTATCCCTAGGCTGGCATTTTCTATTTGAGGTAGGTGAATAAAATTATCTACTGCTATCTCTGTCTTAGATTTTATTGGAACAATTGGGGTATCTGCACTCCTACACGAAATTATAGACACCAAAATTATGAGTATAATTAACTTTTTCAATATATTTTTCATCTGACCGCTCCCTCTAAACTCCTAATAGTTAATCTATCACAATCTATCTCTATCTCTATCCCTAGAGGGAGAGTTACCATGGGTTTACAGTGGCCAGATTTAAAATTATAAATTATAGGAATACCTAAGCCCTTTAACCTGTCCTCTACTAGATCCATAAGGGGCATGTCGTATTCCGATGCAGGAAGACAGTTATTAAAATCTCCCAGAATAATTCCGTTTAGTTGATCTAGTTTTCCTGAATTTAAAAGTTGAGTAAGAGCACGATCGATCTTATATGTGGGTTCTCTGATCTCCTCTATAAACAATATTTTCCCTTCAAAATCAAGTTCATTAGGAGTCCCCATATCCCCCATAATGGTGGTTAAATTACCTCCTACAACGATCCCACAAGCCTTTCCTCCTGTTATAGATCGGAGTTTCACGGTATTTATTATCTCCCTAGGCTGGGTATTTTCCACACTTTCTCTAAATGAATCTACGGTAATTTTTTCTATATCAAAAAAATTAGAAGTTGCCATGGGACCGTGGAAGGTAACTAAACCAGCCTTTTGATTCAATGCACTATGAAGTGTTGTAATATCACTGTACCCTATAAATATCTTTGGATTTTTCTTTATCATCTCGATATCTAAGTCCTCCACGATTCTAAGGCTTCCATATCCACCACGAAGACACATGATTGCATCTATCTCTGGATCTTTAAAAAAATTATTTATATCCGATACTCTGTTTTTATCTGTTCCTGCAAATGAATGCCAAGTATCAAAGATATGTTTTCCAAATTTCACCCTATATCCCAAATTTTCTAATTTTTTTTTTGAACTCAGCACCTTATCTTTAGAACCAGAATTAGCAGGAGCTACTATTCCTATGGTATCTCCTTTTTTCAACTTTTTTCCCTTTAACATCTCTATCCCCCTCTATGACAATAATAAAACTTTACATCCTTTCAAAAATAGGTTATAATTCTTTTGAAGTGTGTTAGCGACATTATGGTGGAACTAATGCTGAACCAGTAAACTTTTCTCAAAAGGTTTGCTGGTTCTTTCATTTTATACACTTATCTAGGCTTGCCACTTTTGGGCAAGCCTTTTTTTTGATTACTAAATTGAGTAATCAATTCCCTGGAAATACAAATCATTTAACAACTATTTCAAAGTAAAATTTACTTATGAGCACTTTTTATCCCCTTTGTCTCATTTTTTTTGTCTATTTCTCCCTATAGTAATAATAAAACTTTACATTTTTTCATTCACTAGGAAAATATTTTTCTAATTTTAAATTTACGTATTTACCTGTATCCTCTAATTTAAATTCAGCTGAATATATCTTTTCATTTTTACCCTTTATCTTCTTTACGAGGATAGTTTCTCCTTTTATTAATTTTTTAGCTCTGGTTTTGGATATTTTCACCTCGATAGATTTATACCTACTCTCTTTCCAGATGGTAAAGTTACACGGTGGTATATCTCTATAACCTACACATGAAAATCCCTTGCTATTTTCATATATATCTTTGCTGCACCTGGGGCAAACTCCAACTACCTCCAGATCCAAATCATTGTATACTCGCGGGATCTCTATATTTTGACCTATAATTTTTTGTAATTCCTCTGTGACCAGATCAATAGTTTCCTGGATAGTGCTGTTTCCCTTATAGACTTGCTTTAGAAGTTTTGAAAATTCCACTGTTTTAGTCTTATACAGATCTACATTTAATTTATTCAGAGTTTCTATTACTTTCACTCCCAATGGTTCTACCGAAAAATTAGATTTTTTTTGGGATATATACTCATATTTTTTAGCATTTTCTATAATCCCGGTTCGAGTAGCCTCTGTCCCTATCTCGATCCCTTTTAACATGGCTTTATACTCATCTTCTTCAGTATCAGTAGATTTTTTAAACGGATTTTTTAGGTGGGCTGCCAACTCTCGTTCCGATACTTTTTTAGGAGGTTTAGTCTCCTTTAATATCTTTTTAAAATCTACCTCAAATCTATCCCCTTCTACAAAATTTGGTAACTTATTATCAAAGGTAGCGGGCTCATACCTGTAAAATCCCTCTTGAACCACACTTTCACCAGTCAGTTTAAACCTGTCTTTTCCTACGCCGATAGTTACAATTACCTTTGCGGTTATGGTTTCCCCTGCTACAAAGTTAGATAAAAATCTATGAAGTATCGTTTTATATATTATTAATTCCCTATCTCCTAAATTATTTTTAGGAAACTTCAATGTCGGGATTATTGCACTATGACTTTCCACCTTATCATCATCAAATATTTTTTTACTGTCTTTAAATTTTAAATCATGATTTTTTGACATGGCTTTTAGAAGTTGTTTTACTTTTGCTTTTTCATTTACTGCCAAATACTCTGTATTTGTCCTGGGATATGTGACATATCCATTTTCATATAATTTTTGAATTATTTCCAAAGAACTCTTGAAATCTATCTTATTTTTTCTAGATAATTGAGATTGTAATGTAGACAGTGAGAATAGTTTAGGAGGTTGTTTTTTTATCTCCTTATTCTCCTTAAACAAAACTTTACCTTTTTCTTTATTTAATTCCTCACATTTTTTATCGGCTTTTTCCTCTGAGCTATTTTTACCTACTAAGGAAAACTTAGTAGGCAGGGTCAGTTTAAATTTTATTTTATCCTTTTCACACTGACTCTCCAGTTGAATATATTTTTCTTTGACGAATTTATCTATATCCATGTCTCTGTCATAGATAAATTTTAATACAGGTATAAGTACCCTTCCTACCGGCATCAATTGACCACTTTTTAGGGTGATATATCTGGTTAAATTTATACCGAAAAGCCAATCCATCACAGTTCTAGAATACCCCTCAAAAGCTAACCTTATATATTCACTGTCAGGTTTTATATTTTTAACTTCCTCTATGATAGTCTCCTTGGTTTGTTCTGGCAGCCACAACCTGTATACCTCTTTTTTGACCTTAGATTCTTTTATAATCCGATCTATTATTATTTGTCCCTCTCTGTCTGCATCTCCGCAATTAATAATGCCCTCTACATCTTCCCTCTCCATAAGATCTTTGAGGATTTTAAATTGTTCGGCTACTCCCCTACTTTCCTTTAATTTAAATTTAAATTTTCTAGGAGTAAAGGGTAGTTCTACATCCTTCCACTTCATCTTCTGGCCGAAATAATCATCTACATTTGATAGCTCAAACAGATGCCCGAATGCCCAAGAAACTATATATTTTTCCCCTTCTATATATCCATTCCCTTTTTTTTTGAGTCCCAATGCACCGGCGATGTTCCTTCCTAAGCTAGGTTTTTCTGCTATAATTAATTTTTTCATATTTTCTCCTTATAATTCTTGGTCCAATTAATAGTTAAATTTAAAACCTTTTTCAGACACAGATCTTTAAAATCTAATTTTCCGTTGAACTTATCGGTTCCCCTTTTAATTTTAAAGTATTGTAAGATTTAAATCAAGGAAAAAAGAAAATTGACCTTAACCTTCTAATATTGATATAATTTAAGGATAAACGGGTAGTTATTTCCTATCTGTATTTTTTCAGTAATCAACTCTTGTTTCATAGGAGAATTTAATATGCTAAAATTTAAAAATATAACTACTCACGAAAAGAAACCCTGTCTCAACAATTTAAATTTAAATATTTCAAGCGGAAAGTTTGTCCTTTTAAATTATAGATCTAAAACAGAAAAAAACAAGATGATTGATTTAATATGTCAACTAGATACTCCTAAATCCGGTAGGATAATAATAGGAGGTAAAAACCTTGCTAAATTCAATTGTCGTTCAAAAATAATCCACAAAAGAATAGGTATTTGTTTTGAAGATTTTAAACTCATACAAACTAAGGATGTTCTGGCAAATATCATCCTTCCTTTAGAGATCCATACAAATTTATCTCCTAAGAAACTCATTGAAATAGTTGAGAAACAGTTAAAAAATTTCGGTCTTTTGGAGAAAAAAAACAACTCTTTAATTACTCTTAATTTAGAGGAAAAACAAAGGCTTAATCTTGCCAGATCTCTGGTGTTAGATCCTGAACTCATCATCTTAGATAACCCTCAAATTCATCTAAACTTTGAAAAAATTGAGAGTTTGATGAAATACTTCCAAGATCTTAATAAGAAAGGTAAAACCATAGTAATCTTTACCAACAATAAAAAAATCGAAAATATGATAGATTGTGATAAATATATTCTAGAGAAGGGAGCAATATCTAATGTTTAAAAAAATGCGTCAAATGAATATCGAGATAAATGAATTAATTCAAAAAAATCTAACCTACTATACCCTCAGCTTCACCACTTTGATCTTTGCATTTTTATTTTTTAATATAAGCGTTATCTCCATCTATAATATCTATCAGAGTAATAAAACTTTAAATAAAAGTTATACTCTCAGCATATATCTAAATAATAACGTTTCTCAAAACAGTATTGAAAAAATCGAAAAAAATATTTTGAGCCTTGATGGTGTTGAAAAAATTAGCTATATAAATAAAGAATTAGCCTTTAAAAAATTGGCTATTCAATTGGGTCTCAGTAATCGTGGGATAGGCAACCCCCTCTTAAACTCCTTTGTCGTAAAAACTGCAGGAGAAAAAAATCTAAATAAAGCAAAAGTGATCATCGATGAGATCGACGGTGTAAAAGAGGTTGTAATCAATAAAAAAAGGGTCACTCTACTGGATGAAAAAATAAAAAGAAATCATAAGCTTATAATCGGATTACTTCTTATCACTTTTCTGCCTATAAAAATAATGATATTTAATATAATGCATAGCAGTGTCGTCAGTCAAAATCACGATATAGAAGCTAAATTATATTTAGGTATGGAAAAAAAAGAGATCTTAAGGCCCTATTATTTTATAAATAATATAAAATTTATATCAGCAGCGATTATAGGCAGTTTAATTTTTTTAAATCTCTATGAATTTATTCGTAACGAGATTGTGGGATTAAATTACCTAGTTTCTACTATCCAGGCTGGAATCGTTGTAGGAATCATCATCATCCTAGTCAGTCTAATTTTTCCATTTCTATCTTTTAACTTGATCAAGGTTAAGAGGTAGGTCTATGAAAAAACTAATATTTTTACTGCTCACAATAATTATTACCACAAATACATTTTCTAATAGTCTGGATGAAAAAAAAAACCAGATCAATCAGATTGAAAATGAGATCAAAAAAAAGGGTGAAGAGATTATAAAAAACACTCAAAAAATCAAGATTATAGATAAAAAAACCGAAACACTGAAAGAACAGATAATCCGTGTAGAAAAAGAATTAAAAATTATTGAAAGTGAAAAAAAACTCCTAAAGGAAAAAATTGATGTGGTTAGCAGGAAGATTGATTATGGTAAAAGAAATCTAAAATTCAGCTCTAAAGAACTGATTAGTATAGAAAATGATTATGTGGCTATGCTTCGATCATGGCAGAAAAAAGAGATAAGTGCTGAAATCGTCACCTATAACTTCAAAGAGATCCTGAAAGCCAATCAAGAGAGGCAGGAGGAGATAAAGAATGTTCAAAATAACATAAAAAAGGTCAAAGAAGATATCGAGAAAGAGCAGAAAAATCTAAAAAAACTCCAATCTCAACTGGCTTATAAAGAACGTCAGCAAGAGAGCAAGGTGAGACAACACAACAATCTAATCGTTCAATACAATAAAGATAAAAAAATAACAACAGCCAAAACAAAACAAGCTAAAAATACAATAACCAATCTTCAAAAACAAAAAGCTGCCATTGAAAAAGAGATCAACAATATAATCAAAACCAGAACCAAACAGCTAGGAAATGTAAATTACTCAACTATTGCTAAAAATTTGGGAAGTTTTAAAAAACCTATCTCTGGACGGATTGTAGTTGGATTTAATCAATCTAAGATAGGAGGAATCCGTAGTTCTGGACAAGAGATCCAAGGGAATTTAGGAGACCGAGTCATTGCAGCAAATAAAGGAAAGGTTATCTATGCAGGTAAATTTATGAATATGGGAAAAGTTGTCATGATAGATCACGGATATAACTTGATCACTATCTATGGTAATCTGATCTCTAATTATGTAAAGTTAGGACAAACAGTGAGAAAGGGCAGTGAAATTGGAATTTTAGGACTTAACTTAGACGGAAGATCATATCTTTACTATGAGACAAGATTTAACCTGAAATCATCTAATCCAAACAACTTCTAAAAAAATTAAAATATACATTTAACCAAAAGTCATATAGGGGGAACAAAATGAAAAAAAAGGTATGTATCATATATAATACCTCTAAAAAAGATGCAATAAAATTTTATGAAGTGTCCAAAGAATTCTTTGAAAATTGTGGTATAGAGGTCCAAACAGGGATAGAAGGGTCAGCCTTTGTTGTGGTGATCGGTGGTGATGGAACTCTCCTACAGGCCAGCAAAGATATAGCTTTTCACAATAAATTTGTCATCGCTGTAAATATGGGAAGCCTTGGATTCCTTACGGATATAAGGAGAATTGAAGCTCTTCAAGTTTATGAAGATGTCTTGATGGGGAACTATAAATTAGAGGAAAGGAGTATGTTAGAGGTGGAAGTTAAAGGGAAAATATATACTGGACTCAATGAGGTAGTTCTTGCCAAGGGAGGAATCCTTCAAAAGTTAATCAGGATTAGAGCTTCAGGGGAACATTATATCAATACCTACAGGGCAGATGGATTAATTGTTGCTACTCCCACGGGATCGACAGGCTACTCTCTTTCCGCAGGAGGACCTATCATCAGACCGAATTTACATGTCCTTTTAATTACTCCCATCGCTCCACATAATCTCAGCACCAGACCTATAATAGTAGATGGTAAAGAGGAGATCACATTAAGATTAGAAGAAAAAAAAGGTTCAGCTTATGTAGCTGTCGATGGAGATGATATCATCGAGGTCACTAAAGATGATCCCATTAAAATAAAATTTTCAGATAAAAAACTAACGTTAGTGCTGCCAAAATCAAGAAATTATTATTCTGTTTTAAGGGAAAAATTAAAGTGGGGAGATAAGATATGTTAAGGGAACTTCGAATTGAAAATTTAGCGATCATAGATAAATTAGAATTAGAATTTCAAGATAAATTAATAACTCTTACAGGTGAAACCGGTGCAGGAAAATCTATTATCCTTACAGGTATCAACCTCCTTATTGGTGAAAAAACTAATATGGAGATGCTCCGAGATGGAGCTGACTATCTTCTAGCTGAAGGTGTATTCGATGCCAATGAAAATCAGGTCAAAGAACTTCGTGAGATGGGAATAGATGTAGAAAATAATGAGATAATCGTCCAGAGAAGGATGGAATCTAATGGTCGTGGAAAAGCCTTTTTAAATGGCAGAAGAGTACCTCTAAGTAATCTCAAGGAGATCATGGGGAGCTTGGTAGATATCGTAGGACAGCACTCCCATCAGATGCTTCTTCACAAGGGAAATCATATAAAATTAATTGATAAATTTTTAAATAAAGATGAACACCTTATTCAAAATCAACTAGGAGTTATTGTCTCTAGCTATGAGGATATCCACAGACTCCTCATACAGCTTTCGGAAGCAAGAAATAGTATCAAAGAAAAAAAGGACCTCTATGAATACCAGTTAGCCGAAATTGAAGAAGTTAACTTAGCTAAAAATGAGGATGAAGGATTAGAGGATGAATATAAGATCCTTTTTAATGCTGGTAAAATTACTGAAAAACTAAAAAATTCTTACTATAGTATGAGCGACGGGGAGGTAAATGTAACATCTTTACTCCACAGTGTGAAAAAAAATATGGAATCCCTCTCCCAATATGGAAAAGATTATGAAGCTATCTTTGAAAAAGTAGAAAAAATCTACTATGACGTTGAGGATCTCACATATAACATAGAAAACATTCAAGATAGTATGGATGTAAATGAATATCAATTAAATGCTATAGTAGACAGATTAGACCAGATAAATAAACTCAAGAAAAAATATGGGAAAGATATCTCAGAAATTTTAAGCTACCGGGATAAGATTAAAAAGGAATTAGATCTTTTGGATGAAAGTGATTTTGAGGAAAAAAAATTAAATAAAAAAGTGGAAGATCTCCTAAAAAAATACAAGGAAGTAGCGACTAAATTATCTGCTGTCCGTAAAACAAAAGCTAAACTCATAGAAGAAAACCTAACTTCTGAACTTAACTATTTAAATATGAAGGATGCCAGGTTTAAAGTCGATTTTAAAGTCAATAAAAAAATCTCAAGATCAGGAATGGATATAGTGGAGTTCATGATAGCTCCTAATTTAGGACAGGAGATGAAACCTCTTGCCAAAGTAGCTTCCGGTGGAGAGATGAGCAGGATCATGCTGGCTCTAAAAGTAATATTTTCAGCTGTAGATAATATTCCTATACTGGTCTTTGACGAGATCGATACTGGAGTAGGGGGAGAAACGGTGAGAAAGATAGCCGATAAACTATATGATATTGGAGAGAATGCTCAGATCATATGTATAACCCATTCCCCTACAATAGCAGCCAAGGCCAGCCAGCAATTTTATATTGAGAAAAAAAATTTTCAGGGAAGAACTATCGCCACAGTAAAAAAATTGAATCCAGAAGAGAGGATAGATGAGATAGCACGAATGTTAGCAGGAGATCAAGTCAGTGAAAGTGTGAGAAATCATGCTAAAGATCTGCTGAGGGGGTGAGAAAATGCTCAGCAAGGTACCGGGATTCAAAGAATTTGAAAAACACATGAAGAACAGCAGTTTTAGTTATAATAGCTGCGAAGCCTACAAAAAAGATATCGATGATTTTTTTATCTTTGTCACATATAAACCTCTCAATGAAATAGAAGAAGAAGATATCTTAAACTTCATAAGAGACCTAAAAAAAGTCTATTCCAACAACAGTATCAACAGAAAAATAATATCTATTCGAGGTTATTTAAAATATTTTTACAAAAATGGTATAATTGATAGTCTGCCTATGGAGAAGATAAAAAATCTTCCTCCTAAAAAAAGAACTTTAGAGATATTAAGTTTGGAAGAGATCAATAGGTTAAGGGAGGTTATGGACGACTCTCCCAAAGAATACAGGGATAAGATCATCTTGGATATTCTCTATGATACTGGTATTTTAATCTCAGAGGTTTTAGATCTCAGGTGTGAAGATTTGATCTCAGAGGATTATAAAACTATCACTCAAATTAAGGGAACCAAGATAAACAAGATTCCTTTAGATGATTCTTTAAGTGAAAGATTACAGATATTTATAGATGAAAAAAGAGATGAGTTGAGAAACAGAAATACCAAGATATTTTCTAGTATTTCCAGGCAAAATTATAGAGCTCGATTGATAAAATATGGCCTAAGAGCTAGTTTAAACAGAGAAATATATACCCATATGATCAGAAATTCCGTATTAAAAACCATCTTAGATACGCAGGGAGCCCATGTGGTAAAGGATCGGATGGGATATTCAACCATTCAACATACGAGTCTTTACAGCAGTAGAAATACAGGACAGATCAAGAAAAAATATATGGAGATAGGAATCGGAGATGAGTAGGACCCTTTCCTCTAACGTAATGGCTTCGAAGGAAAAAATTAAAATTAAATAGAAAAAAGGAGATTTAATGAAAGCAGGATTTATAGCAGTAGTAGGAAGACCAAATGTAGGAAAATCTACATTGATGAATAAGATAGTAAATGAAAAGGTAGCCATAGTTTCTAATAAAGCTGGGACAACTAGAGATTCAATCAAAGGGATATTGACTATCCAGGATACACAATATGTATTTATTGATACTCCGGGAATCCATAAACCTAAACATCTTTTAGGTGAACATATGACCAATACAGCCATCCGTGCACTCAGAGAAGTAGAGGCAGTTCTGATGGTATTAGATGGAACTCAAGAGATCAGTACAGGGGATCAGTTTGTTTTTGATAAAATTATGAAAGCTCCTAATACTCCTAGAATTGCAGTTATCAACAAGATTGACCTTCTGACAGATGTAGACATCGAGGAAAAAATAGGAGAGATCAAAGCAAAATTAGGACATTTCCATAAAATAGTGACTATGTCAGCTGAATATGCTATTGGTATCCCTAAATTACTCGAAGCTATCGATCCATTTCTAGAGGAAGGAATCATGTACTATCCAGAGGATATGTATACTGACATGCCTATATATAAGATGATTATAGAGATTGTCAGAGAAAAAATATTAACTAGAACTAGAGATGAAATCCCTCATTCTATCGCTGTTGAGATCATCAACGTAGAGAGAAGGGAAAATGGTAAGGATAAATATGATATCAATATCTATGTGGAGAGAGATTCTCAAAAAGGAATAGTTATCGGTAAAAAAGGTGCTCTTTTAAAGGCTGTTGGTACCGAGGCCAGAAAAGATATCGAAACTTTACTCGAGAAAAAAATCTACTTAAACCTTTGGGTAAAAGTTAAAGATAAATGGAGAAAGAAAAAACCATTCCTTAAGGAAATGGGATATAACTTAGACGAATAAAAAAAAGGAGGATTTCCCTCCTTTTTTTTGCTAGGTATAGACATATTATTGGTGCAGTTATTAACAGATAGGAGGAGAGATGATAAAAGCAATTATGCTCGATCTAGATGGGACATTATTAGATAATCTTCATAGGATTAGCGACACAAATAAAAAAATACTAAAAAAATTAG
The DNA here is from genome assembly GCF_037132775.1 of Psychrilyobacter sp. Taxonomy (GTDB): domain Bacteria; phylum Fusobacteriota; class Fusobacteriia; order Fusobacteriales; family Fusobacteriaceae; genus Psychrilyobacter. Next base: position 4,131 of record NZ_JBAHZY010000142.1, on the reverse strand, counting down.
AGGATAAGGGAATAAAGATATTTTTAGCCACTGGGAGAAGCTATGAGTCTATGAGATCATACCATGAGGAACTTAACTTAACTACTCCTGCCATCTGCTATAATGGTGCCAAAATAATCTATTCCCATGGAAATGAAAAGGAATACCCAGTAAAAGAAAGACCACTCCAAATATTGATAGATATTGCAAGAAAGTACAAGACTCATTTAAATATATATCAACATGAGATCTGGTACTCTGAAAATATTAAAAATGAAGAAACTAAAATATATAGAGAAATTTCAGGATTAAAACCTGTAGAAAAAGATTTTGACAGCTTAGATGAGATGTTTTCTACAAAGGTTCTATATATAGGGGAACAGGAAAAATTATTAAAGATAGAAAAAAATATAAAAAACAAATTAGGAGATAGTGTTCACACTACTTTTTCTAAACCATTTTTCTTGGAAATTTTAGATGGGAATGTCAACAAGGGTACCGCTATGAAAAATATCATGGAGGAAGAAAATATTCCCCTATCTCAAGTTATAGCCTTTGGAGATGGATTGAATGACAAGGAGATGCTAGAAACTGCCGGTATTGGAGTAGCAATGGATGGTGCTTTCGACGAATTAAAACAGGTCGCTGATCATGTGACTACCTCTAACAATGAATCGGGAGTAGGAGAATTTTTGAAAAAATATTTATAATAGATATAATAAAATATAGATCTATTTCAAGACAGGGAGCTAATGAGGTACACAAATGTTTGATTAAAACAAAAGAAAATGGTATTATATTGTAAGTACAATTGTAATAAATGAGTTGCTTTTGTGTTGAATTTTTAATTTATGGGGAAAGTTTAGGCATGAAAATATTATTCATATTAATCATCTTATCAACTGCATCATTTGCTGAATCTAATTTTTATATAAATTCAAAAGTTGGTATAGATATAATATCTGGATATGATAGAATCTCTGATGACAGTGGAAAAACACTCTTAAACGGTAAAACAAAAAAAATCGGTGGAGAGGTAGCAATAGAGGGATATAAAATTTTAAATGAAAATATAGATTTAGGTTTAGGTGTGGCTTACCAAGTTCATGCTGGCAGAAAAACTTTTGCTTATACAAGTAATGTAGATACCTCAGGTGTACAATATACTTCTATTCCTGTATACCTAACCAGTAGATACAATTTTCTTTTAGATTCAGAAGCAAGACCATATTTAAAGGCAAATTTAGGATATCCGTTCAATTTTAATTCTTCTGATTTAGAAACAAAAAATCCAATTGATGATAGGACAAAAAAATCCAATAAAGGTAAAAGGTGGTTTATACTGGGGGATAGGTGCTGGGATGGAATACAAAAATTACACTATAGAGTTAATTTATGCAATCAATAAATGTAAAATCTCAACTAAAGACAACGATTCCAGAGAAAGAGCTGACTATGACAGAATTTCTCTTGCTATTGGTTATAGATTTAATTTTTAAAAAAGCAGCATGTAGTTGCTTTTTTTTTGACCATAAATTAGTATTGATTTATAGAAGCAGTTGTAAAATATAGGTATATATAGTATACTATCCTAGTAGAATGAGGTGATATTATGGCATTGGCTAAAAATAAAAAAGCGTTTCATGAATATTTTATAGAAGATAAACTTGAGGCTGGAATAGAATTAATTGGTAGTGAGGTAAAATCTATAAAGGCTAGTCAAGTAAGTATCAAAGAAGCTTTTATTAGAATAATAAATGGAGAGATCTTTATCATGGGTATGAGTGTAGTTCCCTGGAACTTTGGGAGTGTATATAACCCCGAAGAAAGAAGGGTAAGAAAACTTCTTATTCATAAAAAAGAAATTGCAAAACTTCATGAAAAAGTATCTCAAAAAGGATACGCTATAGTACCTATCTCAGTATACCAAAAAGCTGGAAGGATCAAGATCGAGATAGCTCTCGGTAAGGGTAAAACAAACTACGATAAAAGAGATACTCTAGCAAAGAAAGATGCAAAAAGACAGATTGACAGAGCTCTTAAAGATACATATAGATAAGATATATGGCTTTAATATAAAGGTTCAACATTAAGGGAGTGCACTGGTTTCGACAGGGGCATTAGGTTATAGGAAGCAAGTCAGGTTGATCGCTGTGAGAGGTCAAACCCATTTTTTAAATGGAAACGAAAATTACGCAATAGCTGCCTAATAGTGCAGCGTGTTCTACCTTCCTAAGGCCTGTGCAGGTCGGTAGAACATAATTAACATCAGGCTTACCAATGGTTTCGTCATTAAACCTGCGGGACATCTTTAATTGACTGGTATAGACTGGTCCTGTTTGTGAGACGAGCTTATACGAGACTAATTCACGAAATAAACTTGTAGAAACCTATAATACTGGTGTTTTTGGACACGGGTTCGATTCCCGTCACTTCCACCAACAAATCCACGACTGCAAATGTTCTAGAAGTTTGTAGGAGTTTTAAATATGTAGAGAGCTAAGGTTAGCCTTAGCTCTTTTTAATTGGCAAACTCAGAGAAAAGTAATATAATAACCTTATATCACTTTACTTGGAGGAACTAATGTATAAAATTTGTAGAAATTTAGATGAAGCATTTAATCAGTTTAAGAAGATTGTTTCTATTTACGAATCAAAAGAAAAAAAAGCAATCATCAATGAATATAATGAAACTCAAGTGAGAACTGACTTTATAAACCCTTTTATTAAATCATTAGGGTGGGATTTAGAGAATATTTATGATGAAAAAAAATATTCAAAGAGAGATGTTATAGAAGAACCTCAATTGAAACTAAAAAAAGAGGCTAATGAAAAAAAAATCCTGACTATAAAGTTAGAGTCTACGGTAAAACTAGGTTTTTTATAGAAGCTAAAAAGTTCAAAATAAATTTAGAGAAAGATAAAAAGTCTTGTTATCAAGTAAAAAGGTATGGCTGGAATGCTTCATTAGATATATCAGTATTAACAAATTTCAAACAGATCGCAATTTATGATTGTAGACAACAAATGTTTGAAAATGAAAATCCAAGTCTTAATAGATTTAAATTTTATAATTATAAAGACCTTTTAAAAAAAGAAAAGTTCAAAGAATTATATAAAATTTTATCTTATGAAAATAATTATAACCAAGAATATTTATTAGAAAATTTTAATAGTCCAACAACAAAAAGTGAACTCTTTACAGATCATTTTTTAAATAACATAAGAAAGTTTAGAAAAGAAATTGCACAAAACATTATGGATAATAATAGTTTTGATATAGAATCCATATCTTATTTAACAGAAAGGTTAATAGATAAAATTGTTTTTTCAAAAGTTTCTTTTGATAGAGAATTACAAGGATTTAAGAGTTTCAACACTATAAAAACTTTTAAAGACTTTAATATTTTTATAGAGAAAGTATATAAAATTTGTCCTATAGAAATTTTAAAGGCTGATAAAAAAACTATAATAAATGATAAAATAATTGAGGATCTTTTAAATAAACTTACATATGAAAATTCTCCATATGATTTTTCAGTAGTTGAAGCAAGTGTTCTAGGAGAAATATACGAACAATATCTTTGTGAAAAACTAGAAATAAAAAACAAAAAAATAAATGTAGTCTTAAAAGAGGAGGTTAAATCTAACGGCATAGTTTACACTCCTTCAAATATTGCTAATAAAATAATAGAGTTAACTTTAAGAGATGATTTTATTTTGAATAAAGAGCAGAAAGTTTTAGATATTTGCTGTGGATCAGGTACTTTTTTAATAGAAGTCTATAAATGGATATGTGATGAATACCTTGATTATTATTATTCAAATAACAATAATCATAATATCGAGATGACTAAAGAAAAAAAATTGAAATTAACTTTTGAAGAAAAAATTAAAATATTTAAGTTACATATATTTGGAGTAGATATAAGCCACGACTCATTAGAAGTTACAAAATTAAATATTTACTTAAAAATGTTAGAGCTAGAAGAAAAAATACCAACTAAAACTTTAAAAGGTGTATAATCATTTCAAGTCGACCACTTGAAATAAAAAAAGACCTTTTTTCATAAAAACCGATATAATGTAGTTACGACAACAAACATTAAAGGAGTTAATTTATGAAAAAAGGATATAAACATTTTAGCATAT
>NZ_JBAHZY010000065.1:0-6381 GCF_037132775.1 Psychrilyobacter sp. | reverse complement strand
TATCAATCTCAGAAATATCTCTAGAGTGTTTGGGGATAATCTGAGGATCAAATTCAGCATTTCTATCCCGCGGAATATCAAAGTCAATTTCACCAAGAGAAGTTTTAACTCTTTTAGAATTATACCCATTTCGAGTATTAGTTTTATTAGAAGAACGTTGATATTTAGAGAATCCAAGAGTTTCATCCATCTCACTATCAAGAAGAATGGAAACTCCATCTTTAAGTAAATCTTTCATGATAGATTGTAAATCTAAAACATTTTCAATATTATATTTATCCATAATTTCAGCAATTAATGGATCTACCTCTCTTCTTCTTTTCTTAACCATAAAAACCTCCTCAGTTTAATAGATTATACTCTATCAACTAAGAAGGTTGAAATTAATTTACACTAAATTTGGGATACGCCCCAGGTCAATGATACCAAGGGTGTGGTTTTTTGATTTATTTTTATAAAATAACAGAGATCTCCGAGGTTCACAGAGAAATTATTTTCTTTTGCCTGACTAAGGTCTGACTATCGCAATATTCTATGTTTATGATAGTATATTGGTGATGCCCACATAGGGTAGATTCTGACTTTTCTTTTTTCGCTAATTGCGCGAATAACTACTAATTAAATAGAACGCGAATCTCTTCGAGATACACAGAAAATATTTAATCTACACAGATTAAAAACATTTCTACTGCCACAACACAGGAGCTTCTTTTCTGTCGCAGATTATACAGATTACTCAGATTAAAAAAACTATCAACGCAGAGATATAGAGATTCATGTAATTCGTGACTAATTTCTAATTATTTCTATGTGTAACTCTTTTCCCCCTCTACGCTATCTGTGTCCAAAGCTTTTCGCTTTTTCCTAGTCTTAACCTAAAATAAAAATCCACTACCATTAGAGTTTCTTCCGTGTATGTGATAACATCCGCGTTCCATTGCCTTTTATCAATTTTCAAAAATACCTCCTAATTCCCCTCCTAGGGCCTCCTAAAAACTTCCCCTTGTAATTACCCCTGTGATCGAAATATGGCAAATAAGAAGGCCTTAAATGCATTGGTACTATTGGCATTGAGAGGTGATAAATGGCTAAGGCCACTCAGTACCCTAAAGGGGTTTAAAAATACCCTTAAAGATAGTAAAAATAGACTTATTTCATCTAATAATTATAGTAATCTAAAAAAAATTAGTATTAAGAATAAGATATTTTGGGAATACCCCTTGCGGGGAGAACCTGTCTTTTCACTAATTGTTTGACAAAACCGATCATCATAATCATATTTTTGAAATATATTGTATTTGATTTAGGAGGAGCATTCCTGTATTTCTTTTATATAGACAGATAATAAATTTTTAAAAGTTGTCTTTCTTTAGAAAGATTGATAAAATGATTAAAGAAAAGAAAAGAGGCAATAGGGGAGAAAACAATGGAAGAAAGAAAATTTCATAAATTAATAACACATATAAAAAAAGAAATAAAATCAGGTGAGTTAAAAAATGGATCTCAAATAGATCCAGAACGTATCCTGGCTGAAAATTTAAATATTGGAAGATCCTCGATAAGGGAAGGAATAAAAATATTAGAGATAATTGGATTGATTGAAAGTAAGAGAGGCGGTGGGAATTATATCACCCATGATTTTAAAAATATGCTATGTAATCCGTTGTCTCTGGCTTTTGAATTACAACAAGGGAAAACAAGAGATGTTATTGAACTTAGAAAGATGCTAGAACTTTCCAATGTTGAATTTATGATTAAGAGGGTAACTGCAGAGGAAATAAAGCAGGTTGAAATAATTTATGATAAGATGATCGATTGTAATGGTCTTGAAGAGTTGGCTAATTTAGATAAGGATTTTCACCTTTTAATGATATCTTTTTCTAAAAATATTTTGTTAACCACAATTATTTCTGCTATATCTGAACTATTAGAAACATCAATGATAGCATCTAGAAATATGGTTTTAGAAAAATTTGGCAAGAGACAAATAGATTTTGATCATAAAATGATTTTAGAAGCACTAAAAAATAGAGATGAAGAAGGATTAAGAAATAGTTTAAATATTCATTTTGATAATATCGATAAGAGTATAGAAAATATAGATTAAATTTTTTAAATTAAATATACTGAAGAAAAGACCTCTATCATGGAGGTCTTTTAATTTTATCAGAATAAATAATGTGAAAATAATAATTTAACCCCAAATTGTAATAAAAATAAAAAAAATATTTTTTCTCCCTGTTTTAATGCAAATTGTTTTGAATTCAATTAGAAATGGGCGTAAAAGGTATACTAATAAATAAAAAATAGGGTTTTAAAAATATTGGTGTTTGTATTTGGAAAATATGTATAGATAAAAAAATAACTTTGTTGACATATGATAAGGGGTGAAGTAACCTTTTAGAGGAAACAGAATGAGATTATTTGTTTTTAATTTTTTCATAAAAAAATTGGTCAGACCAATTTAAAAATACGAGGAGGATAAAATATGAAAATTGCCGTTTGTATAAAACAAGTGCCTGGAGGCACAAATGTCCAGGTTGATCCAGTTACAGGAGTATTATTAAGAGATGGTGTTGATTCCAAAATAAATCCATATGATCTGTATGCCTTAGAATCTGCATTTCAAATAAAAACTCAAATTGACAGTGAGATAGGAGTCCTATCTATGGGGCCACCTCAAGCTAAAGCTGTGATTAGAGAATCATTTTCTATGGGAGTAGATACAGGAGTGTTACTTTCTGACAGAAAATTTGCTGGAGCAGATGTATTGGCTACATCTTATGCTCTAGCTCAAGGATTAAAAGCAATGGGAGAAATAGATCTAATAATCTGTGGAAAACAAACTACCGATGGAGATACAGCTCAAGTTGGACCAGAGATGGCAGAATATTTATCTATACCTCATATTTCGAATGTAAGTAAAATATTAGAAGTAACTTCAGAAAATCTTACTGTAGAAGCAGATATGGGTGAAACTATAGAGATACAAACTATTGGTTATCCCTGTTTAATCACTGTGGAAAAAGGAATTTATACTCCTAGGTTACCATCTTATAAAAATAAATTAGATACAGCTACTAGAGGTATAAAAGTTTTAACTTTTGATGATTTAGATGATCAAGATGAAAAAAAATATGGTTTAAATGGATCACCGACTCAGGTAGAAAGAATATTTAATCCTCCTAAAAATCCAGATAAAGAGATGTTTTTAGGGGACGGAGCAGCGGTTGAATTATTTGGTAAATTAAAAATGAGAAAAATTATCTAGGAGGTTAAAATGGCTCAATTAGTTATAAATCACGATAAAATAAATCATAAAAAAATGATGGAATTGATAGAACTATGTCCCTTTAATGCAATCGAAGAACAAGATGGTCAGACATATATAAATTCTGGATGTAAAATGTGTAAACTTTGTGTTAAAAATGGTAATGGTACAATAGATTTTGTAGAAGATGAAACCATAACAAGTGTAAATAAAAAATTATGGAATGGAATAACTGTTTATATAGATCATTTTCATGGTGTAATAAATCCAGTATCGCTAGAATTGATAGGTAAAGCAAAAGAATTAGCTGGGGTAATAGATCATCCAGTTCAAGCTATTTTAATAGGTTCTGATGTAAAAAAAATAGCAGAAGAGTTAGAACATTATGGAGTAGATGAAATTCATGTCTATGATTATAAAGAATTAGAGCATTTTAAGGTTCAAAATTATACTGAGGTATTTGGTGACTATATCAATAACAAAAAACCATCATCAATATTAGTAGGAGCAACCACATTAGGAAGATCTTTAGCTCCTAGGGTAGCAGCAAGGTTTAGAACTGGGCTTACTGCAGATTGTACTATATTAAAAATTAAATCTAATACAGATCTAGTTCAGATAAGACCAGCATTTGGTGGAAATATAATGGCACAAATAGTTACAGAAAGACATAGACCTCAGATGTGTACAGTAAGAGCTAAAGTCTTTGATGCACCTGAAAGAACTATAGAAAAAAGTGGAAAAATAGTAAATCATGAGATAGATGTAAAAAAATTAAATTCAAAAATTCAAGTTTTAGATATTGTAAAAAAAGATGCAGAAGTTTCTATAGCAGATGCTGAGGTAATCGTTGCTATTGGAAGAGGGGTTAAAAAAGAAGAAGATATCGCGATGATTCAGGAATTTGCAGATCTTGTAGATGGAAAGATAGCTTGTACTAGACCTCTTAGCGAGTGTGGATGGTTGAGCAATAAATTACAAGTTGGGTTAAGTGGAAGAACTGTAAAACCAAGATTATTATTTGCATTTGGAATCCATGGAGCAGTTCAATTTACTGCAGGAATGAATGGATCTGAAACAATAATTGCTGTAAACATAGATGAACAAGCTTCCATTTTTGATGCAGCACATTATGGAATTGTAGGAGATTTATACAAGGTCATTCCAAAATTGACAGAAGAAATAAAAAAAGATAGAAAAATTACTTTTTAAATGGAGGATCAAGATGCATAGTAAATATAAAGAAATAGAAATAAATGATTTTGAAAATATAAAAAAATTAATTGGAGATACAGAAAGAGTAATCTTTAAAGATGAAATTAATCCAGATTATGCCCACGATGAATTAGGTGGCATAGAAAAGATGCCAGATATATTGGTAAAGGCTTGTTCTACTAAGGAAATTTCTGATATTATGAAGTATGCCTATGAACATTATATTCCTGTAACTGCGAGAGGATCAGGAACTGGACTTGTAGGAGCATGTGTTCCCCTTTTCGGAGGAATAGTTATTGAAACTACAGGTATGAATAAGATATTAGAATTAGATGAGGAAAACTTAACTCTGACTTTAGAGCCTGGAGTATTACTCATGGAGATCAGTAAATATGTAGAAGAGCAAGATTTCTTCTATCCTCCAGACCCAGGCGAAAAAAGTGCAACAATCGGAGGGAATATCAGTACCAATGCAGGAGGAATGAGAGCTGTAAAATATGGTGTAACTAGAGATTATGTAAGAGGATTAGAAATTGTACTTCCTAATGGAGAAATTATTGAAGTGGGTGGAAAAGTAGTAAAAAACTCTTCTGGTTATAGCATCAAAGATTTAATAATAGGTTCTGAGGGAACTCTTGGAATTATTACAAAAGTAATTTTAAAATTAATCCCATTACCTAAGCATACAATAAGTTTATTAGTTCCATTTGAAGATCTTAATACTGCTATTGATGCAGTACCAAGTATTATAAAATCTAAAGCTATACCTACAGCTATTGAGTTTTTACAGAGAGAAGTAATTGTTGCTGCCGAGGAATATCTTGGGAAGATATTCCCAGATAAATCTAGTGATTCATATCTTTTATTAACATTTGATGGGAATTCAAAAGAACAGGTAGATAAAGATTATGAAAAAGTAGCAGATCTATGTTTAGAAATAGGAGCGTTAGATGCTTACCTAGTAGATACAGAGGAAAGAAAGGAAGCTGTATGGTCTGCTAGAGGAGCATTCTTAGAAGCAATCCGTGGATCAACTGATCAAATGGATGAATGTGATGTAGTAGTTCCTAGAAATAATGTAGCAGAATTTATTAAATTTACAAAAGTTTTAGCTAATGAATTTGATATTAGAATACCTAGTTTTGGACATGCTGGAGACGGAAATTTACATGTTTATATCTGTAAAGATGGGATGGATGTAGATTTATGGGAGAAAAAAAGAGAAGATGTATTTAAAAAAATGTATGATAAATCTTTAGAATTAGGAGGATTAGTTTCTGGAGAGCACGGGATTGGATTTGCTAAGAAAAAATATATGTTCAATCAGTATGATGGAGGTCATCTTAATTTAATGGTTGGTATTAAAAAATCATTCGATCCAAAAAATATTTTAAACCCTGGAAAGGTTTGTCAATAGGTTTAGTAGTAGTCTTTTAATCAAAGGCTTTACTATCAAAAAAAAAAGGAGGAAAATATGTTATTATTTACAGCCCTTATTGCTATAGTCTTTCCCTTGTTATTTTTAGTTATCTTAAAGATGTCTGCTAAAAAAGGCATGATATTAAGCTATGCAATTTTACTTTTAGGTGCATACTTTATTTGGAACATGGAATATAGAGTTCTAATCGCATCCTCACTTCAAGGAATCCATAAAGCATTAACTATACTTCTTATACTATTTGGTGCTATGGTTCTTCTAAATATGTTGAAAAATACAGGTGCTATTACACGATTAAATAAAGGATTTAAAGCCCTTTCTGAAGATATGAGAGTTTTAACAATAATCCTAGCATTTTTATTTGGTGCTCTGCTTGAAGGAGTTTCTGGGTTTGGTGCTCCTGTTGCTGTTGTTGGTGCTTTGATGGTGGCATTAAGGTTTAAACCATTAACTGCGG
>NZ_JBAHZY010000002.1:0-7898 GCF_037132775.1 Psychrilyobacter sp. | reverse complement strand
TTCATTATCATTAGCAATTTTCTGTAAAGTTTCTCTTTCTGTAAAAGCTTCCAAAACGATCTTAAATTTAAACTTAGAAGAGTAAGTTTTTCGTGTATTCATAATCAAAATCCCCCATATTGTTTTCTTAAATTATATCCTATTTTTTTGCTTAAGGTTAAACACTCTTTGTATGAACTTATACGACCATTACAGAATAGCCACTCAGAATTTTTCTGAGTGGCTATTCTTATACTTTCAAACTCTACCTCGGTATCTCCCTTTGAGGGAGATACCATAAAAAGGAAGAGGGGTGATTATCCTACCAATATATTCCTGAGCAAACTATGATTTAATTCCCCTTCAAGGCTTAACTCCTTTAAGGTAAGAATTATACTTCTAACAGTCTGTAAATATTCCTGAGGTTTATCCTTAGGAGTAATAACCAGAAAAACTATGTCGATAGGCCTTCCATCTGGAGAGTTCCATTCTACAGGATTCGCTAAGAATCCACAAACACAGATAGTTTTACTTACTTCATCTGTACGGCAATGAGGAATAGCAACTCCCTTACCTAGAGCGGTACTGGCTAATTTTTCACGGGTCATAATAGCATGGGATATCTCATGGACATCTTTGATCAGATATTTTTCCTGGAGTAATTTAGTTAACCTTTCAACTGTATCTCTTTTATTCTTGGCATTAAATTCTCAAATATTTCCAACGATATCTTCAATGGCAAAAGATTTTTTCTTTTGATGAGATTTATATTTTTCACCCATAAATTTATTCCAAGCTGTAAGAGTTCTTTCTGAAATCCATGCTCCTCCAATTTCAAAGACAACGAGAGCAGGGATGATAGTGTTGAAGATAAGTTCTCCGCCACTATTTTTTAAGACAGTAGCTACTAAGATAGTCTCTACTGCTGCCATTCCAGCTTGTGGAAGCATCAATTTTGGTAAACTATTTGTTATCTCTTTTTCCTGATCTGTTACACGACATCCAATCCATGTTCCTATAAGTTTGGCACTACCTCTTACAAGGAGATATCCCAAGACAAAAACAAATGTTTTGCTAGAGAAGGTCTCTAATTTTACACTTGCTCCAATCAATGCAAAGAAAAATAAATTTAAAGCTGGCATAACATTACTTAATTGCAGGGAATGAAAGATAGCGTGATAATGATAGTTAGATACCAAAGCGCCTGCGACTACTGCCATCACTAAAAATGGCAGGTGGAAGTGCAATGCTACGGCGGAACCAACAGCAATAATTCCTGAAATAATAAAGAAAAGTTCTATTGAAAGCATTGGGCCGTAAAAACTTTCGACTTCAATTTCCAATCCGTCTGTTTCATCTACTTTTTTAGGTTTCACAGTAAATTTGAGGAGGAAAAATATAACAACACCTATCAATATAGCGAAGAAAAATTCCTTTAGAACTTCAAAGGCAATAAATCCAAAGGATAACTCCTCTCCATTTTGCATCATTACTGCAATGCCTAAGAACACGGAAAAGAATATTACTTCGATAATGTCGTCCAATACTACGATATTAGCTAAAATGTTTTTCAATTTACCCTCAACCTTTAACTTATTCATAAGAATAAAAGTAAGAGCTGTAGCTGTAGCTATTCCGATAGATCCCACTATAGCTGCGTTAATAATCGGGAAATTAAATACTTTAAAAAAGATCAAAGTTATAGAAACCCACGTAAGCATTGCCTCAGTAAGACAAATTATGGTAGGTTTTATTCCCATTTTTTTTAATCTGTCAAAATGGAGTTCCTCCCCTAAACTAAAGGCTATTAAGCCTAAAAAGAAAAAAAGAAAAAAATGACTTTCTTCTATAACATTCCCATAGGTAACAAAACCATGGGTATACACATACTCAAATTTTTGAAAAATAGATGTAAAGACGAGCCCTTCCTTTGTAAAAGCCCAGTCATGTACAAGTGTCCGAAAGATGAGGTCCTACAATCATCCCACCTAAAATTTGACCTACGGTTTCACCCAGTTTTACCTTTTTAGCAATAACTCTCCCTGTATACGCTCCAAGTATTAGCATTCCAATAGCTAATATATGGATTTTTATAAAATCCATATAAATCCTCCTAATAAATTAACTTACACTATAAAATTTAATATAAATGTTAACATCTATTATACTAATATAAGATATTTTTAATAATTTGTAAAAATGTTATTTGAATTTATGTAATTTAGGAAAGAATGGTTATTATATGATATAATTTTAATAAAATAGAATAGTTTTAGAGGTGGGATAATGGATTACAATATAACAGAGGAATACAAAGATACCAGGGTAGATAAGTTTGTAAGAAAAAAGTATGAGGGTGTAAAATTAGGGGAGATATTTAAATATCTCAGGACTAAGAAGATCAAAGTAAATGGGAAAAAAGTAGAGGGGAAATACAGGTTACAGGTAGGAGATGTGGTGAATGTTTTTGTGCGTGAGGGAGCTACCGTGGAAAAATCATTTATAGAACTAACAGAGAAGGAGATAAAATATATAAAAGCTGGAATCGTTTATGAAGATGAGAGAGTCTTGATATTTGACAAGAAACCAAATATGGTAATGCATAAGGGCAGCGGGCATGACTACGGGCTGTCAGAGATGTTGAAAGCATATACGAAAAATATGAACTTTACTTTTGTAAATAGGATAGATAAGGCTACTTCTGGGATGATTATAGGAGCCAAAACTCTGCCAGTAGTGAGAGAATTATCGGAGGAGATCAGAGAGAGAAGGGTAGATAAAAAATATTATATCTTGGTAGATGGAAAACCGAAAAAAAATAAATTTACAATTAAATCTTATTTGAAGAAGACTGAAACAAAGGTAATAGAATTAGATGAATATGAAGAGGGAGCTAAGGAGAGTATCAGTTACTTTAAAGTGATTAAAAATGGAAAAGAAAGAACTCTGCTAGAAGGGTTATTAGGAACTGGAAGGACTCATCAGCTGAGAGTGCAATTAGCCAATGAAAAAATGCCCATTGTAGGAGATATGAAATATGGGGTAAGTAAGGAAAGTATGATGTATCTTTATTCATATTATGTAAATATACCTAAGTATAATATTGAGATAGAGAGAGAGATACCTGAAAATTTCCTGAAGAGAATATAAATTTAATATTTGTGAATCGAAATAGAGTGTGCACGAAGAGAAAGTTGGTTCTAAGTTTTGCTGTAGGCAATTACAGGAGGTAAGAGTGAAGGATATAGAAAAAATATTAGAAAATATTGAATATAAGATATTAAATCCCGGAGAAGAGATGGAATATACTGGAATGGAGTATGATTCAAGAAAAGTAGTGGAGGGAAATATATTTGTTGCACTGGATGGAAGTGTGGTAGACGGCCATAACTATATAGAAAAGGCTATATCATTGGGAGCAAAATGTATATTGGTTTCTAAAGATGTAGAAATATTAAACGAGGAGATCACATATATCTTAGTAGAAGACCTGAGATTACATCTAGGGGTAATAGCCTCTAATTTTTACAACTGGCCTCAGAAAAATCTAAAGGTTATAGGGGTAACAGGAACCAATGGAAAAACAACGATCACCTATATTTTGGATGAAATATTAAAAAATACTATGAGAATAGGTACAATAGAGTATAAGGTCGGTGATGAGATAATACCAGCTCCTAACACAACTCCAGAATCCATGGATCTAGTAAAAATGTGTAAGAAAGCTGTTGAAAAAAATATAGAGTATTTAGTGATGGAGGTAAGTTCCCATGCTCTTGAGATGGGTCGTGTCGAGATGCTAGATTTTGATGCAGGTATATTTACTAACCTGACTCCAGAACATATGGATTACCATAAAACAATTGAAAATTATTATTTAGCCAAGAGAAAATTATTTATTAAATTAAAAGATAGTAAATGTGGAGTATACAATGCAGAAGATTCCCACGGAAAGAGATTATACGATGAATTCCATGGGATAGGCTATGGTGAAGAGGTCGGTAATTTAAGAGGAAAGATAATAAGTATAGATAATATAAATCAAGAGATAGAAGTAACCTATGAAGAGAAAAGCTATAGGTTAAAGAGTGGACTCTTAGGACGGTTTAATCTTATGAATATTTTAGGAGCTATTGGAGGAGGTATTCAGTTAGGACTGGATATAGAAACTATCCTAGAACGTTTAAAAGGATTAAAGGGAGTTCCTGGCAGATTTGAAACTGTAGATAGGGGACAAGATTTCATGGTAGTTGTGGATTATGCACATACAGAGGATGCACTAAAAAATATTTTGACTGCTCTAAATGAGATAAAGAAAGGCAGAGTTATAACTGTATTTGGGTGTGGAGGAGACAGGGATACTACCAAGAGACCTAGGATGGCAGAGACAGCAGAATTACTCAGTGATTTTGTGGTATTGACGTCAGATAATCCGAGAACAGAAGACCCAGAGTTAATCTTAAATGATGTAGAAAAAGGATTTAAAGAAGCTAAGGATTACCTGAGGATTGCCGACAGAAAAAAAGCTATAGCCGACGCCATATCTATGTCAAATAAAGATGATATAATACTCATAGCAGGTAAGGGACATGAAGATTATCAAATACTAGGTAGAGAAAAGATTCATTTTGATGATAGAGAAATAGCTGGAAAATATATTGAAGAAAGACTAAGAAAAGAAAAAAAACTCTGCTAATCTCTTCCTATGACTCTGTGAATCTCTGTGTTAAAAAGTTACTAGTTATTACTTGTTAGTTTCGCCGTAGGCGATAAAGGAGGGAACATGTTTTTACTTCAAAAATTTATATCTAATATATTTATATCTCCTGGGATATTTATAATTTTTTTGATTATTATATTTATGATGAGTTTTCGTAAAAAATCTGTGGGAAAGGGAAAACTTTTGTTGTTGATGACAATAATAGCTATCTATTTATTGTCTATAGAACCAATAAAAGACCTGATAGTACAACCTTTGGAAAAAAACTATCTTCCCATAACCAGAGCGGGGCTAGAGAAAGTAGATTGTTATGTAGTTTTAGGAGGAGGAATCTATGACAACTCTCCTAAAAGCTTATCTTCTACAACTGGAAGTCCAAGTAAAGCAGCATTATTTAGACTAATAGAGGGAGTGCGTCTATATAAAGAGTCTCCTAAAAAAATAATCATTACAGGTGGAATAGTGTATGATGGAGAAAAATCAGAGGGAAGCATATATAGTGAGCTGATGGTGGACCTAGGAATACCCAGTAGCGATATAATAATAGAGGGAAAAAGTAAAACTACAGAAGAAAATGCAAAGTTTACAAAGGGCCTAATGGAGATAGATGGGTATAAAAAAATAGTTCTTATAACTTCTGCTACCCATATGAAGAGATCAAAATACATCTTTGAAAAATATGGTGTAGAAGTAATACCAGCTCCTACAGGATATGTATCCAGATATAAAGAAAGTTATGGGATGGACAGTTATTTTCCCGCTGCCGATAATTTTGTGGATATTAGGAGTGCTGCGTGGGAATATATTGGATTGATATTTTATAAAATAAAGAACTAACAAGGATGAGTTCAAAGGGTATAGGGAGGAATAAATATGTTGATGAAAGAGGTAAAATCAGTAAGAATAGCAGATAAATTTGAGATAGGTGGAAATAGAGGTAGATTTACACTTTTAGCAGGGCCTTGTGCAATTGAATCTGAAGAGATGAGTATCAGGGTAGCGGGGAAGATCAAAGAAATATGTGATAGAC
This sequence comes from Psychrilyobacter sp., assembly GCF_037132775.1. Taxonomy (GTDB): domain Bacteria; phylum Fusobacteriota; class Fusobacteriia; order Fusobacteriales; family Fusobacteriaceae; genus Psychrilyobacter. The sequence continues at coordinate 2,169 of NZ_JBAHZY010000002.1, read as the reverse complement.
TGGAGATAAACTATGTCTTTAAGTCATCTTTTGATAAAGCCAACAGATCATCGATCCACGGATTTAGAGGAGTAGGAATAGATGAGGGACTCAGAATTCTAAAGAAGGTAAAAGATACCTATGATATACCTGTAATTACAGATGTACATGAACCTTGGCAGTGTGAGAGGGTAGCAGAAGTCGTAGATATGATACAAATACCTGCATTTTTATGTAGACAGACAGACCTATTGGTGGCAGCAGCTAAAACAGGATTACCTGTAAATGTAAAAAAAGGTCAATTTTTAGCTCCTTGGGATATGAAAAATGTGGTCAATAAGATGCAGGAAGCTGGAAGTGAAAACTTTATGTTATGTGAAAGAGGGGTAACCTTTGGTTACAATAACTTTGTGGTAGATATGAGATCATTTATGGAAATGAGAGAATTTGGATATCCTGTGATATTTGATGCTACCCATTCGGTGCAAATTCCAGGAGGACAGGGAACGTGTACAGGTGGAAATCGTGAATATGTATTCCCACTTATGAGAGCTGCACTGGCTGTAGGAGTGGATGGAATATTTGCAGAGGTACATGAAGACCCAGACTCTGCCCCTTGTGATGGTCCTAATATGCTAAAATTAGAGGATTTAGAAGGAATATTAAAGGTAGCGTTAGAAATCGATGAAATAGTAAAAAGATAGAAAGAAACTTGTAAAAAGGAAAACCACTCCTAATTTTTAGGAGTGGTTTTTTTATTATCTAGAAAATTATAAAACCAAATCTTGATATAAATTTTTAAAAAAAAAGACAGATTTGAAATTAAAAGGTAAAATTGAAATGGTAAATTGGAAAAACTGCATAAAAAAAAGACTTAAGGGCTAAGTTGAGAGAGAATATTCAATTTTAAAAGTCTAGGGATAATATAAATTACCATATTTTTTATGATGAAATGATGTTAATTTTAATATTACGTGCGTGAAATCCATATCTTCTTATTGCTTTAAATCCTTTGGGGTTAATATGAGTAATAAGTCTTCCAATAAATTTAAATAATGAAAGAGTTAGAAATGTTTTTTCTTTGGTAATTACATTGATATACCAAAATGTAACTTGATTATTTTCAAATTTAGTAATTCGATACTCAGCAATGGCAGGTCTCATAAGATCCCTTTTAATAATAGGGTAGTTCCATATTTCTTTAGGTAAGGTAAAAATAACATGACGATGTTTTTGATCAATTAATTGCGAAGAAAGTTTAGAAGCCCATTTTTCAGCGTAAATTTTACCACAAGAAGAACAAAATTTTGATTTATAAGTAATAGGTCTAAAAATATAATGAGAGCAAGTAGGGCAAGAAAATATGGATTTGGCAAAAGAAAACTCTCTACAATTTTTTGCAGAAAGAAGAGTAGATTTTATAAAATCAAGTTAATTCTGGATTGATCCTTGGTGGAATAATGTTTGGATTTGGTATGACATTTTCAGTTTGTTGTGCATCAGGAGTTTTAACAGATGTTGTTACAGGGTTTTCAAGAGGGTTTGTAACTCTTATATTCTTTGGTATGGGTGTTTTTTTAGGGTTTTCTTTGCCGCTTTAATAGGTGGAGGAATTTCAGGAAATAAAGTTGCAGCAAAAATAAAATAAAAAAAATATGTTTGACAAATAGAGCTTAAATAGATATACTTATCTCAACATAAAATATATGTATGAAGATAGAGGTTGCAAACCTTAGGAGTATTTTGGAGGAATCGGATAGATTTTGATACCAAATGAAAGGAAGTTTTGCCGAAATTTAAGATTTGTCAAAATCTTAGGTTGGGACTATGGATAATATCTATAGGACTGCCATTATCAAATGATAATGGGGAGCTGTCGAATGATTTTAAGATAGAGCCTATTATACATAATTATGGGTTTATAAATTAGAGTTATCGGTAGAGATCCGATAGCTCTTTTTTTTGAGTTAAAAGATCTCCCTTCTTCTAAAAACTAAGGAAGAAAGATATGAGAGATATAATAATTGTATTGTTGTTAGTAGTTATGAGTAGTTATGAGTAGTTATGAGTAGTTTGGGGTTCGGAGCAGATTCGTCAGAGGCAGCGTTAAATTTAGGAGTGTGGACAGTCCTGCCACCAATTGTAGCAATAGCTTTAGCTTTTATTACTAAGAATGTAATTTTGTCGTTG
>NZ_JBAHZY010000086.1:0-22113 GCF_037132775.1 Psychrilyobacter sp. | reverse complement strand
AGTTTTATTAAAAATATCGACTCCTTTCTTTTTAAACTCATCAGTCCAACGAGTTATTTGAGAAGGTGCAATTTCATTATCATTAGCAATTTTCTGTAAAGTTTCTCTTTCTGTAAAAGCTTCCAAAACGATCTTAAATTTAAACTTAGAAGAGTAAGTTTTTCGTGTATTCATAATCAAAACTCCTCATATTGTTTTCTTAAATTATACCCTTTTTTTTTGCTTAAGGTTAAACACTCTTTGTATGAATTTATACGACCATTATAGGATATCCAAATAGATTAACTGGAGATGAAATCCCATTACTATCTCAAATCATATCTGTAGCAGACTGTTGGCATGCAATGACATCCAAAAGACCATATAAAAAGAAATTAAGTGAAGAAGAAGCAATTGAAGATCTTATAAAAAATAGAGGAACTCAATTCTCTCCTAAAATTATAGATATTTTTATAGGGAAAAAACTATATTTAATGGATAAATATTTTAAAGGAAATAAAATAGAATTTAGATACTCTTAAACTAGATTTCTGAATACTTATCCAACCAATGGTCTTCTAATAATACTTGGTATTTTAGAAAATGTCTCCACAAAATGCAGTCGATTTAAAGGGAATAGTATGGAGGTATTTTTAGATAAAAAAAAATAGTGAGGATCTATTTATTCAACTAGAAAGCATAGAAATATTTATGGATCATTGGCAACATCCTTTCACACTCCCTAATAAATTTAGTTTAGCAACTTAAATTATTAGAGTGTAATTTGATATGTGTCAATGGTCTTTTTTTATTTATTGGTGCAATTCGTGACTAACTTTTAAGGGCTTTTTATCCTTTTCTTCATTGTAAATTATCATCCCTCATTCTCCTCCTGTGCTCGCCTAAAAACTTCCCCTTGTAATTACACCCCTGTAATCGAAATATGCCAAACTAGAAAGCCTTTAAACCATTGGTATTAGTGAGGTTGAGTGGCGAAAAAAAGTTTAGTCCACTGAGAGGACTAAAAGGGCCACCCATGGGCCTTAAAGGTAGCATAAGTAGCCTTATTTTACCTAGGAATTACAGTAATTTAAAAAACCTCTTCAGCACTAATTAACCGCAAGGGTCATCACCAAAGAACTATTAGTTTATTTCATAAACATAGAACTTTTTTTTGTTTTAGAATTCTGAAATCCAAACCCTTACACTAAGCTCACAAAGAAAAAACTAGAGAGAACACTAAGATGATTTTTCTTAGTTAGAGCTAAAAATAAATATTTGTGATATATTTAAATGCCTTTATTTAAATCATATTTAATATTTTTTCATTAATCAATAATCTTCCCATCTATCATCACTAAAATTGGATCTTGAATAGTTATAAAAGGTTTATCTTTCCACACAACTAGATCTGCATCTTTCCCCTCTTCAATGGAACCAATTCTTTTATCCACTCCCATCATACGAGCTGGATTTATTGTTACAGCTTCTAATCCTTTTTCAAAGGGAAGTCCCTTAGAAATTGCTAAACCTACACAAATTGGCAGGTACTGCAATGGTATTACAGGGGCATCAGTTATTATGGATATATCCTGACCTTTAGCTAATCTAACTAAATTATCAAACCCTTTTCCTTTTAATTCCATCTTTCCTCTGGCTCCTAAACTAGGGCCTACTATCAGGTTTCTTTTTTTAGTATGGATATAGTCCAGTATATCTGCTCCACAGGTTACATGATCTAATGTGTATAACAGATCAAATTCCTCCACAACTCTTATGGCTGAGACTATGTCATCAGCTCTATGAACATGAATTTTTAACGGTATTTCTTTATTTATTATGGGTTTCATTGCTTCTAATTGATGGTCATATTTAGCCTCTTTATCTAAATTATATTCTTTAGAAAGCCTCAAAAATTCTCTTAATTTACTTATAAGACCCATCCTAGTTAGATTATGAACTCTTTTTGGATTCTCTCCTAAAGCAACTTTCATAGCAATATATGGATCGACTAATATATCATCTATTGTATCTCCAAAAGTTTTTATACAGGCATATTGCCCTGCTATTAGGTTAGCCGATCCCGGCCCGCTTCCACAGGCTGTTATACCGGCTGATCTCGCTTCCTCAAAGGTTATATCTTGAGGATTTATTGCATCTATTGCTCTTACTTCTGGGGTTATAAGGTTACTCCTCTCATTGTGATCGGCATAAAAAACACCAGCTGAATCAGTTTTTAACCCCAAATGAGTATGGCAGTCGATTAAACCAGGGATTAAATAATTTTCTTCTATATCAATTATTTTTTCACCTTCCAAGGGAATGATCATTTCCGTACTGATGGTTTTAATCTTATTATCTGCTATTCTGATAGAATATATTCCTTCGTCTATCCCAGGGCTCAAAATTCTTGCTTTTGTCAAAATCAATATTATCAACTCCTAAAATTTCATTTTCTCCATTATACACTAAAAGCCTAGGAATTAGTTCAATTCCTAGACTTATATATATATATTTAATTATTTTTTTAAGATTCTAATAGAATTAAATATCGCAAGGATAGCCACTCCTACATCTGCAAAAATTGCTTCCCACATGGTAGCTTCTCCCATAAGTCCGAGTCCCATAACGACTAGCTTGATAACTAAGACTAATATAATATTTTGTGTAACTATCTTTCTAGTGACTTTTGCAACAGCAATTCCATCTACTATCTTTGTGAGTTCATCGGTCATTATAACTACGTCAGCAGCTTCTATTGCAGCATCACTACCAATTCCTCCCATGGCCACTCCTATATCTGCACGGGCTAACACAGGAGCATCATTGATTCCATCCCCTACAAAAATAACATTTCCAACGACCTCAGATTGTATTTTTTCAAATATTTCTACTTTTTGATCAGGTAAGAGTTCGGCATACACTCTATCTATTCCTACTTTATCAGCGATATCAGCAGCTACAGATTTATTGTCACCGGTTAATATATATGTTTTTATCCCTAGATCTCTTAGAGATGAGATTGCTTTTTTTGAATCTACCTTCAGTTCATCTGAGATTACAAGATAACCCTTAAATTTATTTTCAACAGCCAGATAAACTAAAGTTCCTATCTCCTTTCCTTGAGGACAGTTTATATTATTCTCTTCCATCAATCTATGGTTTCCTAATAAGATTTTTTTATCTTCTAGAGTTAAACTTACCCCATATCCCTCAATTTCCTTATAATCTTTTATTTTTTCTATCTGGATCTCTTTGCCGTAAGATCTAACTATACTTTTAGCTATAGGATGGTTAGAATATATCTCTCCGTGAGCCGATATATATAGGAGTTCTTCTTTTGAAATTCCACTAGCAACTACCTCTGTAACCTTAAAATTTCCTTTTGTAATAGTCCCAGTTTTATCAAATACAACAGCATGAACTTTATTAAGTGCTTCCAGATGATTTCCGCCTTTGATTAAGATACCTTTTTTAGATGCAGCACCGATACCGCTGAAGAATCCAAGGGGGATTGAGATTACCAATGCACATGGGCAAGAGATAACTAAAAATATCAACGCTCTATATAACCATGTATTGAAATCTCCCCCAAATAATGGTGGGATTATAACTGTCATAGCCGCCACAGATACAACAACTGGAGTATAATATTTAGCAAATTTAGTTATAAATTTCTCAGTTTCAGCTTTTTTATTACTGGCATTTTCCACTAATTCCAATATTTTGCTAACTGTAGAGTTATAAAAATCTCTCTTTACTTCGATTTCTATAACTCCATTTTTATTGATACTACCACTCAGTACATTATCTCCAGATTTAACGTCTATAGGAAGTGCTTCCCCGGTTAATGCAGAGGTATCTAGAGCAGCATTTCCAGATATAACAACTCCATCTAGCGGGATCTTTTCTCCAGGTTTAACCACAATTACTGCCCCGACCTTTACACTTTCAGGTCTTACTTTTTTCACTTCATTGCCGATCTTTATATTTGCAAAATCAGGTCTTATGTCCATCAATCCTTCGATAGATTTTCTGGAATTATTGACTGCTCTTCCTTGGAAATATTCTCCTATTTGATAAAATAGCATAACTCCAACGGCTTCTGAATGTTCCCCTACAAAGAAGGCACCAAAAGTTGCGATAGTCATCAAGAAATTTTCATCGAAGACATTTCCACGGGCTATATTTTTAAATGATCTTAAAACTACATCTCCACCAGAAACTATATAAGCAAGAACAAGTACTGCGAGTTTAAATCCAGGATCTTCTATTCCAAAAGTTCCCAATAAAAATAAAAATAATGCAATCCCCACTTTGATCTCTTCCTTATAAGATCTACCTTTACTTGATGCAATATTCTTTTCAGGTTCTACATATTCTTCAGTAAAATCTTCTTCCTCTACTTCAAGGATAGTCGTTCCCGGCTCGATCTTATCAGCTAAGATTCTGATCTCCTCCAAAAATCCGTCGCTCTCTCCAGAGAGCTCCACCACCAAAGTTTTTTTCATATAGTTTAATGTAGCTTCCAAAACATGGGGAAGCTCATTTATTGCACTCTCTACCTTGGATGCACAACCACCACAGTGTAGATGTTCTACATTATAGGTAACTTTTGCATTTCTTTTAGTTAAGATTTCTTCAATTGTTGTTCCAGGTTCCAGCTTATCCGCTAATTTATTTAACTCCTCCAAAAGGTTTTCTTTTATCTCCTTTAATTCAATGAGTAAAGTTTTTTTCATAAAATTTAAGTTAGCATTTTCTACATATGACAATGAACTGACTGCATCTTCTATTTTAGCAGCACAGCCGCCGCAATGTAGGTTTTTTACATTGTATATAACTTCTCTTTTCATAGTGTTCTCCCTTTAAATAAAATAATATATGAATATCTATTCATATATTACCTCAAAGTTATATGAATGTCAACTCATGTATGTGTGTTTATTTGATTTCAAAGATTCAATGATGTATAATTTATCTATACAGGATAAATAGAAAAATTTATTTAAGGAGGAACAATATGAAAAAAATCTTATTTATCATTCTATTTATAGTTATCTTCGGAATATTAAAATCACAAGGGATATTTAGTTATATTTCATTGGATAGTTTACAAAACCTAAAAGAATGGATATTAAATTTTGGAATAATGGCACCTATTGTATATATTCTTTTTTATATCCTTGTCTGTTTGTTCTTTCTCCCCGCAATTCCCGTTACCATCTTATCAGGAATTTTATTCGGACCATGGCTGGGTATATTTTATGCTGTAACAGGGTCATCTTTAGGAATGGCAACATCATTTCTCAGTGCCAGATATGTAGCCAGAGAATTTATAGAAAAGAAATTCGGGGAAACCACTACTTTCAAAAAAATAGATCAAGGGGTTAAAAATCATGATTGGTGCATTCTTATGACTACAAGACTTGTTCCTATTTTTCCCTATAATATACAGAATTATGTTTATGGACTGACAGAAATCAATTTTTTTAAGTATTGGATATTGTCCACATTATTTACAATCCCAGGAAAGATTGTACTTGTAATCTTCACAGGAACTATAATTAATAACTAGACTTGTGCAAAATAAAAGATAGACACACCTTTAATTTGAAATTGTAATAACTACAAAATAAATTCAAAAAGGAGCGTCTATCTATTTGGTTGTTGGAAAGGTCGAGAGCTCTTTGCCTCATTCTGTCCTACTAATGTGACTTGAATACTTCTATTCGGTTTCTTCCATCATTTTTTACCTTATACAGGAGTTTATCTGCTTCGTCGATTGAGTATTCTAGCTTATCGTATGAATTTTTTAAATTTATCTCGACAATTCCGCCACTAAAGCTAACTATAAATTCTTCATCCTTCCATATGAATTGATTAATTATAGTCTTTATCCCTTGCATTATCTTTAATGCCTCTTCTGATTTTGTATTTGGCATTATAATCAAAAATTCTTCCCCGCCATACCTGCCGATGTGATCTTCTTCTCTCAAATTTTCCTGGGAAATATCAGCTATATTTTTTAAAACTTTATCTCCCATAATGTGTCCAAATACATCGTTTATTTTTTTGAAATGGTCGATGTCGATCAGCGAAATCGATAGAGGTAGATTATTTTTCTTGGATTTTTCAATCTCTGATTTAAACTTTTTAAAAATATACCTTCTATTATAAAGTTGGGTTAGATCGTCTCTAATTGAAAGCTCCTTTAGATGCTTCTCCATTCTTTTTCTTTCAGTAATATCCTTTAAAAAGGTAATCTGCCTTTTTTTCTCTTCTATCTCTAAAGTTGAGGTATTTATTTCACCAATTAGTAAAGTGCCGTCCTTTTTCCTAAGTATCACTTCTTTGCAACTATTTTCCTCAGTACTTTCTTTTAGAAGAGAAAAATCTTCCATCTGTTTTTTTACCTCCAGATTAGCTAGAGATAAATTTAAAAATTCTTCCTTTGTATATCCCAACATCCTATGGATATTTTCATTGCAATCTAATGTTTTTCCACTGTCATTTTCTAAGTATATGCCATCCATTGAAAGATTTAAAAGAGTCTCATAGACCTTTTTCTCATATTTGATGATACTTTTTATTCTTTTCATAACATGTAACTCAAGCAAGAGTGCTAAACTAACTAAAAAGAAAATGATAAGGCTAACCTCTACTGTACGTTCTATAATTCTTTTTTTCAGTATTTTTCTTTTGGACTCTATGATATCATTTGTGTTATCTAAATATACACCTGTTCCCACCATCCAATTCCAATCTTCTACGCCTTTAACAAAGGTTATCTTCTCCCCTGGTTCGTTTTTGCTCGGTTTATACCATTTGTAACGTATAAATCCACCATCTTTTTTTTTGGCAGCCTTTGCCATTTCTTGGACTATTTTTACGCCATTGAAACCTTCTAGTTCCCATTCGTTTGTGCCTATTAGTTGGCTTTGTTTTTTGTCCCCTGTCGTTAGATTAAGACCATTAAAATTAGATACAAAAATATAACCGTCTCTTCCAAAATTGATCCTCTTAATTCTATCAAGCAGTTTCTGTTGCTGCTCATATTGAAAATCCTTGTAATACTCCCCTGTGCCTACTCAAATATTGAGAGGCTCTACTAACTTAAAAAAATAAATTTTTCTATAGTTATTTTCAATAGTATCTGGATGTTCTCACATATATTCATAGAAGCCTTCACCCTTTGAAATTAAAATTTGCAGTATATCTCTAAAGATATACTTACCTTCAGGACTTCGGTAATCCAGTACTTTTTCCCCTTCAAATTCCGAACCGTTAGCAAATAAAAGTACTCCGCCCTCAACCCTTCCTCCATAAAAATATCTTCTGCCCTTATTGTAGGTAATGTCTGAAAAGACCCCTGCTATTATCTGTTCTATCTCCCTCTTGCTTTTGTTATTTTTATTTCTTTCATATATATTTATAGCAATGTCATATGCCTTAGATCCTTTTTCTCGAATATTATTCTTGAGTTTTCCTTCATTGTAGATTTATGGTAATCTATCTCATCGATAACTCTATTGACTTCGCTTTGGATTAAGTCTTTTTGGGAAGCTATGTATTCCTCCTTTAATTGCCTTGATTCTCTATTAAAAGTAGAGTAGCTAGAATATACCCACAATCCACCCATTACTAAAATTGCTATGATTAATATAAATAATATGGTAAAGCGAAAATATATTCCTATTTTTTTTAAATCCTCCATCAAAAATCTCCTAAGAATTTAAATACGATATAATGTAATATTCAATATAGTAATCACTTGTTATCTGTTCTAAGTATAAATTTATCTGAATTATATTATATTATTTTACAACCAAAATAACAAGAACAATATTTAAAAATAAAAACTGAACCCCAATGAGGAGTTCAGTTTTTTCTTCTAATATTTAAGATCGCTTACAGCTATCTCTATTTTTTCTAATATTTCTTCTAAATTACTATTTATCTCACTACTGGTAAATCGAAGATAAGTTACTCCTATAGAATATAGATATTCATCCCTTATTTTCTCAAATTTTTTAGTATGTTTATCATTATCAATCTGTATAGCAAACTCTATCTCAGGGCAGTAAAAGTTAGCGGTATATCTTCCCATCTCATATTGTTTTTGAAATTTTAAGTTATAAAGTTTTCTTTCTTTTATATGATCCCAGATTTGTTTTTCTTCAGTAGTGGGGCCTTTTTTAATTTTAGATTTCAATATTTTAGCTTTTTTCAAATTAAAAATTTCCATCTTCTCACCTCTATTTTCTATATTTTACAGCAAGTCCCTTTAAGAAGGTTCTTAAAAATTTATCTAAACATTCCTTATAGTTTTTTTGTCCTTTTTTTCTAAATAATGCAGTTAGATCTGAGTTTGAAATATAGATATCTGCTAATTCCCATATAGCTATCATATCTTCAGTTTTTAAGTTTAAAGCTATCTTCACTTTTTTAAGGATTTGGTTGTTGATATTGTTAGAAGTCATTGGTGCTGGAGTTTTTGGAGTTTCTCCAGGCTTTACCTCTTGTCTACCTCTTTTTTGGATTATAAGACCATCAAAGAATAGCCCTAATAATCTATTGTTACACTTTACAAAACCTTCCTCTTCATCTTTTTTTAGTAGATCGAGAACTCCCTCTTTATCTATGATATGTCCTGACTCTTTAAATGCATTTATTACCTCTTTATCACTCATATCCAAAGCATATCTAAATCTACGTATTACATCGTTATTATTCATAAAATCCTCCTAATTTTCCTCTAATTTTTATCGCTAAGGTTAATTTTACCATAGATACAATAAATATGAAAATATTATTTTTGTGGGTTAGGAGGCAATGAATAGAGGAAAATTTATATTTTTGCCAATAAATAGTTTAGACAGAGAAGATTACTAGAATTCTAAAATGAGGTGGGAACTATGAATAAAGTTATTTATAATCAAAGTGATATTGAAAATAAAAATATTAAATTAGAGATTAATATGAAATTAAGGGATGTACGTCTTCTTTCTAGATATTTAGAGGATGAATTGATTGTAGGAATTGGAAATATTCTCAGCCAATTAGAAGTTTCTGAGAACGAGGAAGGAAATATAGAACATGAACAGATGACCGATTTTTATAATGATGTTTATGATATTTTTAACGAAATTGCCGAAATAGCGTATAGGGGAATGATTGAAAAGGAAAAAAGCATAATTGATGAGCTTAAACAACAGGGAATTTCAGTGGAGGGAGTTACCGAAATTTTATCCAAAGAAGCAAAAGATGAGGAGAGGATCTTAAATATATATGAGGCTGTGGATGATCTGGAGTTTGAAAAAAATGAAGCTAAAAATTTAAAAGAACTACTTCCCCCTATTACCAAAAAAATTATGGATAAGTTAGAGTCCGATATAAGTAGCCTTTATATGCCCTTGGTTATAAAGTTTGTTTCTTTTCTAAGTGATACCACAAGAAATTATGATAAACCTATAAATCAAGCAATTTTTTCAGAGAGTGCACTAGAAGAACTACTAGATTTAGATCTGGAAGCCTTGGATATATTTTTAATGAAACTTAGCAAGATAAGGGTGAGAATAGGAGATGTAGAGGGATTTATCATAGATGATTTTACGATCTATAACAATACAACCCTTATAGTTTATTATCCTATATTTATTACTAATCCAAAAGAATTTCAAAAACAATTTTCTGTTCTAGATTACAAAGACCTAGAGGTGAGTTTTGATGCATAAAAAAATCACTTCACACTGTTCTTTTAAGGCTGGTTTTATTAGCTTTCCCTGGATATGGAGTTGATTTTCAGCATTTTCAATAAAAAAATTATTTTATTAAAAATGGATAATTGACAGAATATTAATCAAAAAAATAAAAAACCTTCCAACTGTGATAGTCACACAGTTAGAAGGTTTTTATTTTATTTAAGGAAAGAAATGAAAAAATTATTGTATCATTCTTTTTTTAATTCTCTATTCTTTGTGGGATTATCCACTGGCTGTCTTTCCCTTGATTATAATTACTTATAAACTCATCTTTGAAGGCCATAAATCTTTTATCCATGATAGCATCTCTTGCATCGTTCATCATCTTTATTAAGAAATAAAGGTTATGATAGGTAGCTAATTTCTGTCCTAGCATCTCATTCGCTTTAAACAGATGTCTGATATATCCTCTAGTATAATTTTTACATACATAGCAGTCACACTCTTCATCTAACGGTCTAGGATCAAGGGAATACTTAGCATTTTTTATAACTAATCTTCCATATTTTGTAAATGTAGTTCCGTGTCTACCAATTCTAGATGGCTGTACACAGTCCATCATATCTACACCGTGTTCTACAGCTTCTAACATATCAAGTGGTTCTCCTACACCCATTAGGTATCTAGGTTTGTGTTCAGGAAGTTTAGGAGTTATATAATCTAATATTCTATACATATCTTCATGGGGTTCTCCTACAGCTAATCCACCTATAGCATATCCAGAAAAACTTTCATCCATCTCCATCAATTCATTCAGACTCTTATCTCTCAGATCTTCATATACTCCACCCTGAACTATAGCGAATAAACCTTGGTCATCAGGTCTTTTATGAGCAGTTACACATCTTTTAGCCCATCTGCTAGTTCTTTCAATTGAAGGGATTAGATATTCTCTAGAAGACTGGCCCGGAGGACACTCGTCAAATAACATAGCGATATCTGCTCCTAAATTATTTTGAATCTCTATAGATTTTTCAGGAGAAATAAATCTTTTAGATCCATCAATATGAGATCTAAAGTGTACTCCTTCCTCCTTTATCTCTCTAATAGCTCCTAGACTAAATACCTGAAAACCACCACTGTCTGTCAATATAGGGTGGGGCCAATTCATAAATTTGTGTAATCCTCCAAATTTAGCAACTACATCGTCACCTGGTCTAAGGAATAAGTGATAGGTATTTCCTAAGATAATATCTGCCCCCAACTCTCTAACTTCTTCGGGATTCATTGTTTTTACAGTTGCCTGTGTTCCAACTGGCATAAATACTGGAGTTTTTATATTTCCATGGGGAGTGGTTATAACCCCTGCTCTTGCCTTTCCATCTATATGGGATAGTTCATAATTTACTGGTAATTTATTCATTTTATACTCCTTTTTACCTTTTCTATTACAATTTTTTATAGAAAAGGCTTCTTAATTGTTTTGATTCCTTCTAATCTCTATTACATCTCTTAAATTTACAATATGATTGATTAATTTTTCATAATCTCTTTTTTCATTGATCTCTATAGTGATATCGATAACTGAAAGTCTTTCAGCTCCATTTTTAACATATCCAGAGTTTATCCCTTCTAAATCTATCTTATGATCAGCTATAATTTTTACAATTTCCAAGAGAATATTTGGCTTATTTGCAGTGACTATGGTAAATTTAAACCTATATTTATTGATCTTACTGCTTATGATTTCATCATCCCATGTAACTCCTATCGCCCTGTTGGGATCACGTGTAATTAGATTTGTATAATTTTTACAGTCTAATCTATGGATGCCAATATCTCCATAGGTAGTTATATATCCACCAATTTCATCTCCTGGAAGAGGAGTGCAACATTTGGCAAATCGAATAATAGTATTATCAAGACCATCTATTATAACACCATAATCATTTTTTTTTCGACTTTTTCTTTTAGGGGTTTCATTTTGATAATTTTCTATGATTTCCACGTCTATTTTTTCATCCTTTTTTACCAACCTTTCTGCAAGAAGGGTTGCATTCAATTTTTTAGAAGTAATCTTAATCAATAGTTCATTGAGATTATTAATTGAATTTTTATTTAAATATTCTTTCATTTCAGGACTATTTTCAATCTGCTTAACAGAAGATCCCACCTTAAGTAGTTCTTTTTCAAATAGCTCTTTCCCTATTTTTAGATTTTCATCAAAGTTTTGCTCCTTTATCCATCTCCTAATCTTACTTTTAGCACTTTGGGTGGCAACTATATTTAACCAGTCTTTACCAGGTCCCTTGGAAATATTAGAGGTTATAATATCAATCCTGTCTCCGTTTTGTAACTTATAATCAATTGGGACAATCTTATCATTGGCTTTGGCTCCTATACATTTATATCCTACTTCTGTATGGATATGAAATGCAAAATCTAATGGGGTAGAACCCTTGGATAACTCAATAACATCTCCTTTAGGAGAGAAGACAAAGACTGTTTCATTGAGTATATCTCCTGTGACTGTTTGGATAAATTCTTCAGGTGTATCTGCTTCACTCTGCCATTCCAGTATCTTTCTAAGCCATGAATAAACATTATCTGCCTTGGAGTTCTTTCTTTTTTCCTTATAGTTCCAATGTGCTGCTATTCCATCTTCTGCGATAGCGTGCATATCTTTAGTTCTTATCTGAACTTCGATAAATTTCCCCAAGGGACCTACCAAGGTAGTGTGGATAGACTGGTAACCATTGGATTTAGGGACTGCTATATAGTCTTTAAATCTCCCTGGAACAGGCTTCCAATGACTATGTAGCATTCCTAGGATATTATAGCATTCTCCTTCTGTGTCTACTAACACCCTAACAGCTGTGAGGTCATAGAGTTCATCAAAACTTTTCCCTTTTTCATACATTTTTTTGTAGATACTATAAAAGTGTTTAGCTCGTCCAGAAACTATTCCATCGATATTGGTTTCATGGATAATTTTTTTCATATTTCTTAGGATAGTATTGGTGTATTCTTCCCTTTCAACCCTTTTATTGTTGACCATTTTGACTAGTTTTCTATAGATCTTAGGTTCTAGATAATATAGGCATAGATCTTCTAACTCTGATTTTATCTTTGCCATTCCAATTCTATGAGCTAAGGGTGCAAAAATATCTAGTGTTTCCCTTGCAATTCTCTCCTGTTTATGATCAGGCATAAATTTTAGTGTCCGCATATTATGTAGTCTATCAGCTAATTTAATAATAACAACCCTTACATCGCTAGCCATAGCTACGATCATTTTTCTGATGTTTTCAGGCTGCCTATTGCTTCCTACAGGCAGGTTTGTAAGTTTAGTTACACCGTCAACTAGTTTAGCGACTTCAGAGCCGAAATTATATTCAATATCTTCTATAGTAGTCATGGTGTCTTCTACAATATCATGCAGAAATCCAGCGGTAATAGTTTCCGTATCCATCTTCATATTAATGAGGATTTTAGAGACTTCTACAGGATGAACAATATATTCTTCCCCTGATTTTCGGTACTGTCCCACATGGGATTCCCTTGCAAATTCATAGGCAGAAAAGATTAACTCCTCATCTATTTTTAAATTATTTTTTTTTAGTTCTTCAGCAATATTTGATTTGTATTCCATAAAATTCCTTCCTTAAAAATTTTTTTAATAAATATACTTAATTAAAATACTAATAAGAAAGCGACACTAAGTGTCGCTTTCTTATTAGTATTTTAGTATTTCATTAAAGTCATAATATCATAACTGGCTAAATTTCTTCTGCCATTTAGATCCTCTAATTCAATAAGAAATGCCATTCCAGCAACAATTCCACCGAGATCTTCTATTATTTTTATAGTAGCTTCGACCGTCCCTCCAGTAGCTAGCAGATCGTCGACGATAAGTACCCTTTGACCAGGTTTTATGGCATCTTTATGCATACACAATGTATTAGTTCCATATTCTAAATTATATTCATATTCCACTGTTTCTCTGGGTAGTTTTCCAGGTTTTCTTACTGGTGCAAACCCTATCTCTAAAGCATAAGACACTGGGCATCCAAAGATAAATCCTCTAGCTTCAGGACCCACTACTAGGTCTATCTTTTTTTCTTTGGCATACTCTACTATTTCATCTGTTGCTTTTTTAAAAGCTTCTCCACTTGCCAATAGAGGTGTTATATCTCTAAATTTTATTCCTTTTTTTGGATAGTCTTCCACAAGTGCGATATAGTTCTTTAAATTCATTTTTCTTTCTCCCTTATTGTAGGTAAGCACAAGACTTTACCTTTACAATTTTATATTAGTATACTGCGTTATTTTTTTAATTATTATTCCCATCTGTTCCCTAGATATTTTATACCACTATTTCCATTCTCAAAATATTTTTTTAACTCTTTTTTTGTATTTGGATAGAGGATAATGTTTTCTAAGTTTGATTTTTTAATATACTCTACACCTATTAAATTACTGCCATCTAATCCAACCTGTAGATTCCCACTTATATAGGAGACTTTAAAATAGATATTTACAATATGACGGCCGCCATTAGGAGCTATACCTTCAGATATAAATATCATATTTTTTACATCCACATCAAGGTTACACTCTTCTAAAAACTCCCTTTTAAGAGCAGTCTTAAAGTCTTCACCATGATCTACTCCGCCACCAGGCAAGAGGTAGTATTCACACTTATTTTTTATGTGTTTAACTAAAAGTAATTCATCATTTTTTTCTAAAACTCCACAAACTCTAATTCTGATATTTTTCACGGTCTAAACCACTCACCTTTTCAATTATATTTTGGTATTTTTTAACATCTTCAGGCTTCTTATTATAGCTGGCTATTTCTTTTTTTAAATTTAAAACATCTAAATCATATTTATAGGCATCTGTTAATAATTTTAGGTATAGTTCCGTATCGTTTATTTTGCCCACTTCAAAACTTCGTTTAGCGATCTCCAATATTACACGGTTATTTTTTTCCCTTGCATTATATGTTTTTAAAGCTTTAAAAGCTCCGCCATAATCATTAAAGACATCAATTAGAAATCGGGAATATGTGATGACTGCATTTGGATTGTTTTTTTTATCTTCATATACTTTATAGATAAATGGATAGATCTCATTGGTTCTATTTGTTTTTTGTAAAACTTCTACATATTTGTTTATAAAGGCAGAATTTTCAACCTTTGTTAAGTTCAAAACTTTGGTAAAGTTAAGATAAGCATCTTCATTTCTTTCTTCATCATAGGCAATATATCCTTTTAACAGATATATTTTAAAATCTATACTATCTGATGGAATTTGTGATAGATAGTACCTACTTTCCTTTAATTTTCCCATTTTATAGGACAAAATAGCCATATTAGATAATGTTGTTTGATCCTTAGGGTCTAATTTTATAGTTTCTAAATAGTATTTTTCAGCTGTTTTATAATTACCTAGTTGAGCATAGGCTAATCCCATCTCTCTAAGAAGAATAGGATCTTTTTTATCAACCTCATAGAAATATTTATATTCCTCTATGGCTTTGGTATAATTGCCACTTTTACTATAATTCATACCTCTAATTAAATAATGTTCTTTCTTTTTTTTTTTGATCTGCGGAGGTGCAGCCTATAAGCATAAGCAAACCTACAATTAACAATATTTTTTTCATATAATACTCCTGATTTTTAGATTTTATTGATCTTTGGAGCTATTGCTCCACCAGAGATTATTAATTTAATAGCATCTTCAATTTTGATGTCTAGTTCCCTGACATCTGATGCTTCTAACATTATAAACATTCCAGAAGTAGGATTAGGAGAGGTTGGTACAAATATATTTAATATTTTTTTCCCTCCTAGGATATCTTCAAAGTATTGATTTTCTCTGTTGGTTAAAAATCCTAAACTATAGATCCCCTTCTTGGGATATTCTATCATAACTACTTTTTGATAAGCTTTTGTGTTTGATGTAAACATAAGGTGTCTGATCTGTAAAATAGTTGTATAGATAGGTTTTACCAATGGAATATTTGAAAACAACAGATCTATTTGTTTAGCTATTTTCTTACCTATGACATTTCTCATGGCAAGACCCGTAATAATAATTGTCAACATAATTATCATTACAGCAATTATATAGACCAATACCTGTGTTATGAATCTAGAATAAAACTCATATTTCAATAGATATGTGGTCATCTCTTTTACAAAGATATTTCGGCTTAAATAATTATTTAAATATTTAAATATCCATGACATTATATTGATTGTTATTAATACCGGTAAAATGGTAATTAATCCTGTTGCAAACAGACTTTTTATTCTTTTCATTCTTCTTCCTCACTTATCTCTATAAGAATTTTAACTACTCTCATCTTATCGACCTCTAAAACTTTCATTTTGAGACCTTCTAATTCAACAACATCTTCAACTTCTGCTACTCGACCTAGGATATCTAAGACATATCCGCCGAGACTCTCATAATCTTCTGATTCAGGGATATTTAACTCCAATTCTTTATTTAAATCTTCAATATTTATTCGTGCATCAACTTTATATTTTGATTCACTCATTTTTTCAATTTCATCCTCTTCATGAAGGTCATATTCATCTTTTATCTCACCAATTATTTCCTCAATAAGATCTTCGATAGTGGCTAAGCCTACCGTTCCACCATATTCATCTAGGACAATGGTCATATGAACTTGTTTACTTCTAAATTCATCTAAGATCTCCACGATAGACTTTGTATCAGGCACAAAATAGGCTTTTCTTAATATATTTTTTAGTGGGATATCTGTCGTCCCTTTTTTAGCTAATACCATAAGGTCTTTAACATAGAGAATTCCTAATATTTCATCTAGGTCTTCTCCGTATACAGGTATCCTAGAATAGCCACTGTCTATAATCTCGTCCCAAACCTCATCTATTGTAGATTCGGCATCTAACATAAAAATAGAGGTTCTAGGAGTCATGACCTCCTTTGCAGTGGTGTCGCCAAACTCTATAATAGAATGGATCATAATCCTCTCTTCCTCTTCTATTACTCCCTCAGCTCCACCTACATTAATATAGGATTTGATTTCCTCCTCTGTTATCATGAGATTTTCATGTTTGATATCTACTCCCATCATCTTACTGATGATCTTGGTGATAAACATCAATAATTTTATGATAGGTAATGTA
Source organism: Psychrilyobacter sp. (assembly GCF_037132775.1). Lineage (GTDB taxonomy): Bacteria > Fusobacteriota > Fusobacteriia > Fusobacteriales > Fusobacteriaceae > Psychrilyobacter. The sequence goes on along the minus strand of NZ_JBAHZY010000086.1, from coordinate 5,243 downwards.
ATAATACTTAGGAGGTAGATTGGTCCTATAACAATTGCTGATATTTTTTTTGAGTATGTTTTGGCAACTATTTTAGGAGTTATTTCCCCAAATATCAAGACTACAACTGTCATAGATATAGTAGCTACAGCTATTGCATTCCTGGATTCAGAGCCCATTATTTGTAAGGTTACTATGGTTGCAATAGATGAAGCTAAGATATTTACAATATTATTTCCTAAAAGTATTGCCGTTAAGATTTCATTGGGTTTGGTTAACCATTTTTTTAACAATTTTGCTGTTTTAGGATTAGTATTTTCAATTTCTTCCAGATCTGTACTTTTAAATGTAGTAAGAGCTGTTTCAGAAGCTGAAAATAATCCCGATAAAATAATTAATACCACCAATAAAATAAGTTGATTATAAATTTCCAACGTTTTTTTTACACCATCCTCTTTTTTTTAAAATTAAAACATTTATTAATTAAAACATTTATTAATTAAATCAGTTTTCGTTATAATACCCTCTATAGAATCATCTTCTATTACAAGAGCATAGTTATATTTTTGTTCTACTATTTGAGTGATTACAATAGCTAGATCATCAGATTTTTTTACGACTAAATAATCTGTAGACATGATGTCGCGTGCAACATAGCCTGATAATTTTTTCAGTTTTTCCTTAAATTCTTTATTTTCTGGAAGTGTTATAAGTAGATCCCAAAATGCAATTACTGGAGGGAGTGGTGCTGTTTCTTTCCTTACTAAAATATCATCCCTTGTAACTACTCCTACTAGTTGGCCATTATCAATTACAGGAAGTTTTCCCGTACCTTTTTCAGTCATTATCTTTAAGATATTATCAAAGGTTAAGTTAGCCTCTATTGTTATTAATTCTGTATTCATTACATCAAGTACTTGTTTCATAATAAACCACCCCTATTTTTTTAAATAATTTTATCATAGATATACATTTATTTCAAATTAGACTAAAAATGTTTTTATCTTCTATTTATCTAGGGTCTCAGCCTTTTCAAAGAAATTAATGATCTCCCTTTTAGCACTTGTTATAGAATCAGAAGTATGTATAACATTTTGAGTTAGGTCAAAAGCATAATCACCTCTTATTGTACCACATTCAGCCTCTTTTGGGTTAGTATTTCCTGCAAGATTCCGGATAATCTTTACAACTTCATCTCCTTCTAAAACAATAGCTACAACAGGTCCTGAGGTAATAAATTTAATCAATTCTTCATAGAATTTTTTTCCTCTATGTTCACGATAATGGATTTCTGCCAATTCCTTTGTTATTTGCAGCATCTTCATGGCGACTATTTTTAATCCTTTTTTTTCTAGTTTAACCAGTATATCTCCTACTAATTTTCTTTTGACCCCATCTGGTTTAATCATTAAAAATGTTTGCTCCAGCATATTACATCACTCCTTGTAACAATTATACTAAAACTGCTACTTTTTCCTTCTTTATAGCCTTTTTTTATTGAGTCTTTGTGTCTTTTATATTTTTTAAAATTATATATATTTCTCTATTTTTTTTTGTTTAGGATTTTGATGACTTTTTTCATGCTTTCCTCTCCTATTTTAGAGTATACCCCATAATTATAAAAAACTGAGAATATTCTATATAAAAAAAAGCTCAAGGATAACCTTGAGCTTTTAAAATATTACTTCATTAATGTATCTAATTCATAAAATTTTAAATTAGGGAAAGCAGTAGAAACATGTTTATAAACTAATTTACCTTCATAAACGTTTACACCAGGTTCTAATTCAGGGAATTTTTTGATAGCTCCTGCAACTCCTAAATCAGCTATTGCCAATCCATACTTAAGTGTAACATTTGCAAGTGCATATGAAGATGTCTTAGGCATAGCCCCAGGCATATTTGCACAACAGTACATTACTACACCATTATCAGTTAAGAAAGTTGGTGCTTCATGGTACGTGGCTTTTGAAACAGGAGTTGATCCACCTTGGTCGATTGAGATATCAACGATAACTGATCCAGCTTCCATTGAGTTAATCATATCCATAGTGATTAAGTGAGGACATTTAGCTCCTGGAATTAATACAGTAGAAATTACTAAGTCTGCTTCTTTAAGACAAGCTGCTAAGTTTCCTGCGTTTGAATAAAGAGTTTTAATCTTGTTTCCATAAATATCATCAAGATACTTTAATTTAGCGAGATCTATATCTAATATAGTAACATCAGATTCTAGTCCAACTGCCATCTTAAGTGCAGCTTGACCAGCGATTCCAGCTCCTACAACTACTACTTTTGCTCTTGCAGTACCAGTAACTCCTCCTAATAAGATTCCTTTTCCACCCATATGTTTAGCTAAGATGTTAGCTCCAAAAATTACTCCTTCTCTACCAGCAACTTCAGACATTGGTGCTAATAATGGTAAACTTCTGTTTGCCATTTCTACAGTTTCAAATGCAATCGCAGTCGCTCCAGCTTCCATTAATCCTACTGTTTGGTCATAGTCAGGTGCTAAATGAAAATATCTATAGTGAATTTGTCCAGGTTTAATGAGAGCAAGTTCTCTAGGTTGAGGTTCTTTAACTCCAACGATCATATCAGAAACTTTATAAACTTCTTCTAAAGTTGAAAGAATTTCTACTCCTACAGCTTTGTAATCTTCGTCAGTTAGTCCTATTCCAATTGCTGCTCCAGCTGTCATATATACGTTATGACCTCTGTTTACAAATTCTGCTGCTCCCTCTGGTACTAATGCAATTCTATGCTCTTGTGGTTTGATCTCTCCAGGTATTCCTATTTTCATTATTTTTATCCCCCTTTAAATTAATTATTTATTGCTCTAATAATTTATACTATAATAACATCTGAAAATCAACCATTTTTTTAAAAATAACTACATTTATTTCGGATAACAAACGTTATGAGTCGCATCTGTGGGATTAAAAAAATATCTAGAATGATATATTATAATATTAATTAGCATATTTTATCATTTTTTAAGCTTCTTATAGTGAAAAAAATATCTTTTATAGATGTTATTATTTGTTCTATTAATTTTTTATTACATCATCAATCATAGTTACATCTTGATGCGATTACAAACTTTTTGTAGGGTGAATGAGCTTTTTTTACTTATCATATTTGTTTTATATTAATAGTATGTTAGAATATGAAAAGGAAAATTAAAAAAAGGAGTTACTATGAACAAAACTGTAGGGAATCGTATAAAAAAATTAAGAACTAAAAGAAAGATAACATTAAAAGGCTTGAGTTTACTTTCGGATCTTTCGGTAGGATTTTTATCTCAATTAGAAAGGGGCCTGTCTAGCATTGCAATTGATGATCTTGAAAAGTTATCAAAGATATTTGACGTTGATATAAGTTTCTTTTTTACTCATGCAACGAGTGAAAAGAGCTATGTAATGAAATCATATGAAAGAAGAGTTTCACCTATTGTGAGAGGAAACTCTATTCAATACTATCTTTCCAAAGTAATAGAGGATAAAAAATTGCTTCCTAGACTCATAGAACTTTTACCGGGACAAAAAAATGCAGCCTTAGAAAAAGAACATGAACATGATGGAGAGGAATTTATATATGTATTAGAGGGGATACTTACCCTGGTAGTAGAAGGAGTAAAGACAGATTTATATCCAGAATATACTGCACATTATTTGACATCAACTCCACACAATTGGATTAATAATACCAATAAAACAGTTAAATTTCTTACTATTAACACTCCTAATTTTTTAATAGATGAAGACGGAGAGTTATTTTATAAAAGTCCCAACAAGGAAACAAAAGAATAATAAAGTCCCCATAGAGTTATTTCTATAGGGACTTTATTGTAGTTAATCAACTTAACTTGTACCGTGAAATTACCTATTAGATTTCCATATGAAGTTCCACCAACTGAAGGTGTAGAATTCAAATGAAATCGAGTAACCGTCTGTCTTTTAGGAACCAAGTCTTGTATAAAAATAAAAAGTCCCCTTGGAAGGAGACTTTTGAATGTTTCATTTTTGTTTATTTAGTTTCATCTTTTTCATGTTTTTTATCTGGATCAAATGCTTCCATTAATTTTTCATATTCAAACTTGTTGGCAATATCATCTTCTTCGTGGAATTTTTTTAGATCCTCCATGGGAATTTCTGTTTTCTTTAAGATGTTTTCCATAGAATATTTCTCAATTTCAAGCAAATTTTTTATATAAGCGATAAATTTTTCTTGATAATGTTTAGACATAATAATCACCTCTAGTTAGTTTTTTTCTCTGTATTCTAATTATAATCTACACATTAAATTTAGAATTTCTTTTTTTTAATAGAAATGAAAAAATCTTCCTGAATAAATCAAATAATAGATCTAATTAAGCCGAAAGATTAAAATTTTATATTTTTTTTACAAATTCAGTTTTTAATTCCATAGATCCAATCCCGTCAATCTTACATTTGATATCATGATCTGCATCTACTAATTTTATGTTTCTAACTTTAGTTCCTTTTTTTACCACAAGAGAGCTTCCCTTCACTTTAAGATCTTTAATTGCACTCACAGTATCTCCATCTACTAAAACATTTCCATTGACATCTTTGTATACTTTTCCTGTATTTTCTTCAGCTTCTATTTCTGGGTTACACTCATATGAACAGTCAGGACAGACCATAAGGTTTCCATCTTCATATGTATATTCTGAATTACATTTTGGGCAATTTGGTAAAGTTTTCATAATTTTATTTCTCCTTTTACTATCGGTAATTTCGTTTCTAATTATAGTTTTTATATAAAATAAAAAACTTATGTTCAATATTTTATAACATTTTTTATTAAAAATCAAGTTCATTTTTTTTTATTCCTATGAGAACTCAGTATTTTCTTCTAATAATATAAATAACTTTAGGAGAATTCTGAGTTTTTAAAACTAAGAGAATTTTCCACTTTCGGTGGCAAGCAGTTCTCGATTCTCTTTTAAATCAACAATATTATCTATTTCAAATGAAATTTAAAAAGAAATGAAAAAAGGCTTTAATATTTCTAGAATTTTAGCTATCATGAAACATTGGTGAATAAATTCTATTAGCTTTTATTTTAATGGATGATATGGTAAACTTTAGGTAAACTATAATGGTCGTATAAATTCATACAAAGAGTGTTTAACCTTAAGCAAAAAAATAGAGTATAATTTAAGAAAACAATATGGGGGATTTTGATTATGAATACACGAAAAACTTACTCTTCTAAGTTTAAATTTAAGATCGTTT
>NZ_JBAHZY010000082.1:0-5483 GCF_037132775.1 Psychrilyobacter sp. | reverse complement strand
ACTTAGAAGAGTAAGTTTTTCGTGTATTCATAATCAAAATCCCCCATATTGTTTTCTTAAATTATACCCTATTTTTTTGCTTAAGGTTAAACACTCTTTGTATGAATTTATACGACCATTATACTATTAGTACAGGTTTGTCCACCATATCCACTATATCTACCAATCAGGTCACTCCACCATTTACACCCCATCAAAAATAATAAAAAAAGTGATCTACAAAGAAAATATTAAATGTATAAATTTTCTACTGCTACAACACAGAAGTCTTAAAACCTTTTTTTGACCCTGACTTTAATCTGACTTTAAAAGCGAAGTTTATAGTCGTTGAGCTTCAGCAGTACTTTTCCTACAATGACGATCGTGACTTACTCACTAAGACAAAATGGTTATTGCTTCGTCTTCCCCATTTAGGGGAAAACATAACGAGGAAGCCTGAGAATTTTCTTGATTTTCTTTGGATCGTTTCTTGTGTGCATTTTTATTTTTTTCTAATGTTATTAGAGAAAAATAAAATACTCGCAATATCGAAATGATCTCAGTTAAGGGCGAAACCCTTAGAACCTTTTTTTAACACAGAGATTCACCGAGAAGGTATATGAATATTAAAATATCTACCATTCCCCCCCATCAAAAATAATAAAAAAAGGCAGCCGCAGCTGCCTTTATATCTATTGCTATTAAAATTCTTTTCTGAATATATTTTGAGATCTGTCTGGACCTACTGAGATCATAGTGATTTCACATCCAATTATTTCTTCCATTCTAGCTATATATTTTTTACAGTTTTCAGGTAGTTCATCATACTCTCTCATCCCTGTAATATCTTCAGACCATCCTGGTAATGTTTCATATATAGGAGTTGCTTTTTCAGTTAATTCGATAGCTGCTGGTATAGTAGTCCATACCTTTCCATCTATCTCATATCCTGTACAAATTTTCAATTCATCCATTCCACTCAATACATCTATCTTTGTTACCACTACATCTGTAAGACCGTTTATCATTACAGCATATTTACCTACTACACCATCTAACCATCCACATCTTCTTGGTCTTCCAGTTGTTGCACCAAATTCGCTTCCAATTGTTCTTAATTTTTCTCCTGTTTCATCATTTAATTCAGTGATGAAAGGACCTTCTCCTACTCTAGTAGTATATGCTTTCATAACACCGATTACTCTATCGATCTTAGAAGGGGCTACACCTACACCTGTAGTTACTCCACCAGCAGTTGGTGAACTAGAAGTTACATATGGATAAGTTCCAAAGTTTATATCTAACATCATAGCTTGAGCTCCCTCAAACATTACTACCTTATCATTGTCCAATGCTTCATTGATCTCAGGAACAAAGTCAGCTATTCTATGCTTTAACTTTTCAGCATATCCTGTAAAGTCTGCCATGATTGTGTCATAATCCATAGCTTCTGTATTATAAATTTTTGTAAATAATTCATTTTTTTCATCTAAGTTTATCTTTAATTTTCTTCCAAATCCTTCCATATCCAATAAGTCTACGGCTCTAATTCCACATCTAGCTATCTTATCAGAATAACAAGGACCTATTCCTCTTTTAGTTGTTCCAATCTTATTTTCTCCTCTAGCTTCTTCCTTTACTATATCTAGTTTAACGTGATAAGGCATGATAAGGTGAGCTCTATCAGAGATAAATAAGTGATCTACTTTAGCTCCTTTTTCCTCTAAAGTTGATAATTCATGTAATAATACTTTCGGATCTACTACTACTCCTGGCCCAATTATACATTTACCATTTCCGTGTAACATCCCTGAAGGTAATAAGTGAAGTATAAATTTCTCTCCATTTACTACTACTGTATGTCCTGCATTGTTTCCACCTTGGAATCTAACTACATAGTCTGCCTTATGTGCTAATACATCGATAATTTTACCCTTACCTTCGTCTCCCCATTGTGTTCCTACTACTACATAACTTGCCATGTTCCACCTCTTCATTAGATTTATTTTAAATATTTAAACCTTCCAACACAGAGATCTTTAGAACTCTGCCTTTCACAGAATAAAATATTATTTATTATTTTTGTTTACCACGAATTCAAAATCTTTTTGTCACGAATTACACGAATTATATATAAGAGTATTGAATACTCTACTGCTAGAGCACAGAAGTTTTATAAACCTTTCTTTGACCCTGACTTAAATCTGACTTTTAAAGCGAAGTTTATAGTCGTTACGCTCCAGCTGTACTGTTCCTACAACAACGATCGTGACTTACTAGCTAAGACAACATATAAATCTTCTTGAATTTTTCCGTTAGCTTTTTTTTCAAGAAAAAAGGTATCCCGTATCAAGGACGGAATCCTTGAAACCTTCGATATACGAATATTAATTTTTTCTATACTCAATAAAAAAAATTAAATGTATGTCGCAGATTACCCAGATTTTTCAGATTAAAACATCTTTTTCTTGGTTAGAACCTGTCTTTTTTTTTGACCTTTTTCTGGATGTTATTCTACTTCTCAGTAAATATTCTACTTAGTCGTACAACAGAATAAGTTCCGCAGTGAAGCGAGGACTGTAGCTGTAAAAAGACGGACATTACCTCTGACTTACTCTTATAACATCGTTTAGAAAAAGTCTGCTTTTCTTTCCACTATTTCTTTTTCAGATAAAAAGAAACAGTGCCGTATTAAAGAGGGACTCTTTAGAACCTTGACCCTCTCCCGTGGCGATAGGGAGAAAGAATTACTTCTTCTTTATCTCTATATAGTTAATATTCTTTTGATGTTTATATGTAAATAGACTTTCAAATTCAGTCATTATATTTTCTTCAGCAAGTGGACTGTTATGCAGATCAGTAGTATGGTACACCACTTCATACCCTTCTACTTCTGGCATAAATTCTAATACATCTGCATAGTATTTATCATGATCGGTTTTAAAGAATAACCTTCCATCTTTTGCTAAGATCTCATCTAAGAGGGCAAATAATTTTGGTTGAAGGATCCTATTTTTTTCCTTTCCTTCCCATGGGTCTGGAAAGTTGATATACAGGCCTGCCATCTCTTCTTGACCTATAAAGTTAGTGATCTCTTCTCCACGTCTTTTTATAAATAATAAGTTATCCAGTCCTACTTTTTCAGATCTTCTAGCTGAAAGAACCAATCTTTTAAACCTTATTTCAAGAGCCATATGATTTCTCTCTGGATATCTTACACACATGTCATTGGCAAACATTCCACTACCAGATCCAATCTCCAAATAAATAGGATGTTCATTTTTAAAATATTCATTCCACTTACCCTTATAGGAGTTCATAACTTCCTTATCATAGATGATATGATTTGGATGTTCTGCTAACTTCACCATATATGGATTATAATGTCTTCTTTCGTATTTAAAAAAGTGTTTCCATATATTCCCTACACTGTTATCATTTTTTATATTTGACATCTTGCCTCCATTTTTTAACAATACTTTGATCATTTCCATGTTATATATATGTTTTTTACTTATTTTTCAGTATTTTGTCCCAGTCATTTTTATTACATTTCAGTATACTAAAATTTCCATATTCTGTCAATATCACTCTTTAAAACTAAGGCAAAAATAATTTTTACCTCAGACTTCTCTAATGATAAAATATTTTTTGTTACAGAGACTCATAGAGTCAAATCTTTTTTTTGTCACGAATTACACGAAATTTTTAAGATCCTACTGCTAGAGCACAGAAGTCTTTTTTTTTAAAAAATTGACCCTGACTTAAATCTGACTTTAAAAGCGAAGTTTATAGTCGTTGAGCTTCAGCAGTATTTTTCCTACAACAACGATCGTGACTTACTCACTAAGACAACATATAAATCTTCCGGCTCTTTTTGGATACTTATTTCTAGCTGCAGAGAAAAAGTATCCCGTATTAAAGAGGGACTCTTTAGAACCTTCTTTTTGTCGTAGATTACCCAGAACTTATACGATTATTAAATTTCTTTATCATTTATATGAAGAAATTTAAATGTATTTCAGATTAGAACTTTTTTTTCTTGGTTAGAATCTGCTTTTATCTGCGTAATCTGCGACTAAAGCTTTTATTCTCCCCCATTGTCAATTATCCATTGTACATTTTTAATTATACCCTCTCATTCCCCTCCTGTGCTCTCCCAAAAACTTCCCCTTGTAATTGTACCCCTATAGTCGAAACATGCTAAACTGCGAAGCCTTAAGACCCTTGGTACTATTAGGATTGAGAGGTAGGAAATAGGAAAGGCCACTCATTACCCTAAAGGGGTTTAAAAATACCCTTAAAGGTGTCATAAGTAACCTTATTTTGCCTAAAAATTACAACAATTTACAATCTATCTATACCGATCTTCTTTTTTTCTAGTTTACTATAAATTTTAAATAAAACTTGAAAATATGTCATATATAACATATAATTAGATAGAGGTGAATTATGTATAGTATTGAATTTTATGGAACATTAGATGGAAAACTTCCAGTCATGGAATTTTTAGAGATTCTTCCTAAAAATTAAATGCTAAAATAGTTAGAGATATAGAATTATTAGAGGAATATGGCAATCAATTAAGAGAACCTCACTCAAAACATATAAAAGATGGCATATTTGAATTGAGAACAAAACAAGGAAGTGATATTAGTAGAGTTTTTTATTTCTTTTTTGTAGATAACAAAATAATTTTAACAAATGGATTTATAAAAAAGACACAAAAGACACCTACAAAGGAAATAAATAAAGCTATTAAGTATAAAGAAGATTATGAAGGGAGGAAATGACTATGAAATTTTCAGAATATAAAAAATTAAAAATGCAAGATAAAGAATTTAAAGAGGAATACAATAAATTAGGTCCAGAATACGAGATTATTTCGGCTTTAATAAAAGCAAGAAAAGAACAAAAAATTTCTCAAGTTGAATTAGCTAAGAAAGCTCATATTAGTAGGTTAGAAAGAGGAAGTTATAACCCTAGTTTAAACTTTCTAAAAAGGATTGCTGATGGATTAAATATGGATATTCATATTTCATTTGAACCTAAAAAAATATAATAGGTAGCCTTAGCAGCAAGGTTAAAAGATTAAAAGCCTATACAACAAAAGGTATGAATTTTTATACTACAACCTGTGAACTAGACACTAAAAAAAGTGTTTTATTCGCAGGTTTTTTGTATACTATAAAAAAATTAGATACTCATATATCGAGAAAAGCTTTTAGTGGGGCTGTTGCAAGTTTTGTGTGAACTCTAAAAATTAATGTAAAACTTTTATAAAAAGAGGAGTAATAATTCTTTAATTATTGCTTCTCTTTTTTAATATATTAGAACTTTATTTTTTGTATGTCAATAGCAGATCCTAAAATTAGCCTCTTTTAAAAGGTATATCTTAGATTATCACTTAGTTTAATCTTTCTTCAAAAAATATTTGTAATTGAGAGTAGATTACACCCCAATCTCTTCGGCGCCCAGTCCATTTCCTCGTGATATCCATCGTA
>NZ_JBAHZY010000132.1:0-93352 GCF_037132775.1 Psychrilyobacter sp. | reverse complement strand
AACCAAGTTGTTCTTCCAGCTCTCCATCTAAAGCACTTTCAAGCATTTGTCCCATCATTTCTTTAATTAATACACTAAAATCCAAACTGGTATTAGGTGTTCTACTAAGATATTCTCTAATTAGCTCTTTTCGTGCTAATTCATCAGGGGATAAATCTTTTCTTCTTTTTCTCTTTTTCTCATAAAAAAATCTCCAAATTAATGTAATTGTAGTTTACACTAATTTGGAGGTTTACACAAAATATGAGACAGACCCTTCCCAGTACAAATATTTTCGATGATTTTGTTTTAGTTTTTTTTATAGCCATTTGCACAACAGCTTCAGCTACCTCCGTTGTGTTTAAAAAAGTTTTTGACATAATTTCCTCCGCTTAATTTTTTATCGTATTTCTTATTATAAATCAGTTCTTCCTAGTTTGATATTTTAGAATTTCAATTCCCCCCCAAATTAAGACCCCAATGAAAATAAGACTACAAGATGATAGTACTATATTTTTTAGTGTTTAGTCAATTTTTTGGTACTGCAGTACTATTTTTTTGATTTCTTTAAAATTTAAACTTAAATATTTTTAAGGCTTTTCTTATTAAAATACGATCCTTTTTTCACGGAGCATAGAAAAATATTTTTTATCAGGGCATTTGGTGTATAATTAATGCGATTCGTTTGATTTAGAAACATTTTATAAGGTGTTTTTATTTTTATATGGATGAAACAGCAGTTATATTAAGTTTATTTTTATGATTTTTTAAGGGAGGACATTTGAGTATGGATAAAACATATATAGATAACATATTATCTAATTTTAATTTTAGTAAGATAGATCTACTTCCGATTCTTACTGAAATTCAAAGACAGAATAAAGACAACTATATTTCAGATGAGGTATCTGATTATGTGGCTACAGAGTTAAAGATGCCAAAAGCTAGGGTTGATGAGGTGATTACATTTTTCTCAGCTATAAATAGTTGTAAAAAAGGAAAGAACGTTTTACAACTATGTGAAAGTACTGTCTGCGGTGTCAAGAAAAAACATCTACTAGGAGAAGCTATTCAAAAAAAATTAAATATTAAATTAGGAGAAACTACTTCTGATAATTTATTTACTTTCGAACATACTCCATGCTTTGGAGCCTGTGATATTGAACCCGCTATGAGAGTTAATGGGGTTGTTCATGGGAATCTTACGGTAAAAAGGTAATAGATCTATTGGGTCAACTTTCTGAGGGGGGTGAGGATAATAAATAATAAATTCAATATTAAGATGATAAGTGAAAACTTTGGTAGATATAAATACAATGAGGTAGATAAGTATATAGAGCTAGGTGGATTCATTGGACTTAAAGTAGCTCTTGAAAAAGGGAAGCAGCATGTTATAGATGAACTAAAAATTTCTGGACTACGTGGAAGAGGAGGAGCAGCTTTTCCTACTTGGCAAAAATGGGAAGGAGGGATCCGTGAGTTAGATGAAGAAACGTTTGTTATATGTAATGCTGACGAGGGGGAACCTGATACATTTAAAGATAGGGAACTTATAGCAAAAGATCCCTATAAAGTTATTGAAGGTCTCACTATTTCTGGATATATGAGAAGTGCTAAAACAGGAGCTATTTATTTAAGAGAAGAATATACATATATGAAACATGAGTTAGAAACAGTTCTTGAACTATCTAGAGAAAAAGGTTATTTAGGAAAAAATATACTGGGAACAGGATTTGATTTTGATATCAAAGTATTTTCAGGAGTCGGAGCCTACATTTGTGGTGAAGGGTCTGCTCTTATTGAATCTATGGAAGGGAAAGCAGGTAAACCCAGACTCAAACCACCTAGAATCGGATCGAAAGGATATCTTCAAATGCCTACACAGTTTAATAACGTTGAAAGTTTAGCAGTAGTTGCGACTATCCTTAAAATGGGAGCTTCTGAATATGCTAAATATGGATATGGCGACAGTATCGGAACTAAATTAATCAGTATTTGTGGTAATGTTAACAAACCTGGTGTATATGAAATTCCATTTGGCCTTACCCTTAGAGAGATCATCGAAAATGTAGCCGGTGGTATTGAAAATAATAAAAAAGTTAAATTTTTACAACTTGGAGGAGTTTCAGGACCCCTTGCACCAGAAAGTCTGTTGGATACTAGATATACATATGAAGATCTTTGGGATCTAGATCTTGGGATAGGATCTGGTGCTATTTTAGTCGCTGATGAAGATATGTCTGTCATAGAATATATTAAATTAGCTAACAATTTTTTTCATCATGAATCTTGTGGAAAGTGTATTCCCTGTAGAGAAGGGGTTCATGTATACAAAAAAAAATAGATAAACTTATAAATAAAACTTCGAAAAAAAGCGATATAGATTATCTTGTAGAAGTCGGAGCCATAATGACAGAAACTTCTTTCTGTGGTCTTGGTCAAACTGCGGCTACTCCTGTTTTAAAAGCTATTAAGTATTTTAAAGATGAACTATATGCAGCAACGATTGATTAATTTAAAAATTTTATGCACTGGGAGGAAAATGTGAATAACTTGGTTAAAATTACTATAAATGACAAAGAATATAACGTCCCTAAACATACAAAAGTTTTAAGGGCTTCTGAAGATATAGGTATTAAAATTCCTACTTTCTGCGACGATAAAAGATTGGTTCCAACAGGAGCTTGCAGGATGTGTGTTGTAGAAATAGGTACTGGAAGAAGATCAAAGCTTCAAACTTCATGTTCAACGGAAGTTAAAGACGGTATGATTATAAAAACAGAAATAGAAAAAGTAGCAAATGCTAGAAAAACTATATTAAAGCTTCTTTGGGCTAGTCATCTTAATGAATGTACAACCTGTGAAAAATCAGGAGAATGTAAGCTACAGGATTACTCCTATGAATATGGTGTTGATATTGATGCCATTGCGGAGACTCAGGAACATAGAGGCATCTCCATAGACAAAGATGCTAAATTTTATTCGATTGACAGTAATAAATGTATCTCTTGTGAGAAGTGTGTAAGGATTTGCAGCCAACTACAATGTAATGATGCCTTAGGTCTAAATAATAGAGGACCACATACTGTTATTGAAAAAGCTAGCTTTAACGGTGATACTAACTGTACAGAGTGTGGGGCCTGTGTTCACGCGTTCCCTGTGGGATGCCTTATGCCTAAATCTAAAGAAAAATTTAGAAATTGGCAGGTTCAAAAAACACAGACAACATGTTCATATTGTGGTGTGGGGTGTCAATTAAATTTAGTTACAAAAGATAATAAAGTTGTTAGAGTGGATCCTGTTATGGATAGCATTAATAATGGTCTTTATTGCGTTAAAGGAGTTTTTGCGTATAACTTTGTCAATCATAGAGATAGGCTTACAAATCCTTTAATAAGAAAAGATGGTAAATTAATTGAATGTTCTTGGGAAGAAGCCTATGAAGTTATTGATTTAAATAGAAAAAAAACATTAGCTGAAAAAGGTGGGTCTGGATTTGCTGCACTAGCTAGTGCTAGAACAACAAATGAAGATAACTATCTTTTCCAAAAAATGGTTAGAGTTGGATTTCAAACAAACTCTATAGATCATTGTGCCCGTCTCTGACATTCTTCTACAGTTGCAGGTCTTGCAGCTATGCTTGGTAGTGGAGCCATGACAAATCCCATAGAAGAAGTAGCAAATAACGATACTATATTTGTAATAGGAAGTAACACAACAGAAGCCCATCCTGTTATTGGAGCATCTATAAAACAAGCCCTTAGAAGGGGGGCAAAATTAATAGTAGCCGACCCCGTTAGAATTAAATTAGCTGAAATTGCAGATTGCTACCTTCAAATTCAACCGGGTTCAAACACGGCACTTTTAAATGGAATGATAAACTATATAATAGAAAATAACCTCCAGGATCAGGAGTATATAGATAAAAAAGTTAATAATTTTGAATTTTTAAAGGAAACTGTCAGGGAATATACACTGGAAAAAACAGCAAAAATATGTGGTGTAAAAGCAGAACTCATTGAAAAAGCTGCAAAGATATATGCTGCGAGCCCTGCTGCTGGTCTGTATTATGCCATGGGAATCACACAGCATTCTACAGGAGTAGATAATGTTAAATCAACTGTAAACTTAGCTTTAGCTTGTGGGAACATAGGAAAAGTTAACGCAGGTGTTAACCCTTTAAGAGGTCAAAATAATGTTCAAGGAGCTTGTGACATGGGAGCTCTTCCTAATAAATTCCCTGGTTATCAGGATGTTATTGATCCAGAGGCTATAAATAAATTCCAAGATGCTTGGGGTG
The DNA here is from genome assembly GCF_037132775.1 of Psychrilyobacter sp. Taxonomy (GTDB): domain Bacteria; phylum Fusobacteriota; class Fusobacteriia; order Fusobacteriales; family Fusobacteriaceae; genus Psychrilyobacter. Next base: position 89,073 of record NZ_JBAHZY010000132.1, on the reverse strand, counting down.
CAAAGCTTAGCACAACTAATGGTATGAGATTACCTGAAATGATGGATAGAGCTGCTGACGGGAAATTAGGATTTATGTATATTGTAGGAGAAAACCCTATGGTTTCTGACCCTGATACACATCATGTGACTAAAGCATTAAAAACAGTAGATTTCTTAGTGGTCCAAGATATTTTCTTAACAGAAACAGCTGAACTTGCAGATGTTGTCTTACCGGCAACTACATTTGCTGAAAAAAATGGAACATTCACAAACACAGAAAGAAGAGTCCAAAGAGTAAGAAAAGCTATTGTTCCAATTGGAAACTCTAAACCAGACTGGGTTATATTTGCTGAACTTCTTGAAAAATTTGGAATAATTTCTAAAAATAAATATAGTAGTTCTAAAGATATATTTGAAGAATTATCATCTTTAACTCCTCAATATAACGGGATTTCATATGATAGAATTGACTCTTTAGGATTACAATGGCCTTGCCCTACAAAGGATCATCCTGGAACTAAATTTTTACATAAAGATAAGTTTATTAAAGGTGAAAAAGTAGAATTTATGCCTGTAAAATATAGAGATCCAATTGAAAAAGCAACAAAAGAATACCCGATTATAATGACAACAGGAAGAATATTGGAGCATTATCACACTAGAACTATGACTATGAGAACGGATGAGATAGATAAGGAATTTAACTCTAGTTGGTTAAATCTTTCTCTTGAACTCGCTAAGGAATTAGAAATAAAAGATAGTGATAAGATTGTTGTTAGATCTCCTAGAGGAAAGATATTTACTGTGGCCAAAATCTCTGACACTGTTTCTGGAAAAACAGTATTTATGCCATTTCACTTTGGAAATGGAGCTAATGTATTAACAAATGGAGGAGCCTTAGACCCTGTATGTAGTATCCCTGAATTAAAAGTTACTGCTATAAATATCTCTAAAGCTTAGGTTTATAAAATTTCTTTGGTGTCTAAAAATCCAGATTTTTAAATTAAGTGCAAGGCTTCAAAAATAGCAAAACTAGATATAAATATTAAAAGATAAGGCACTCTAAAGAGTGCCTTTTTTTACCATCTATATGTGATTCCTGCTACTCCTTTGGCATAGAAACCGCTGTCATCAAAGCCACTTGAATATTTTACTATTGATATGGGAGTCACTCCTAATTTAGCAAAAAAACGAAAGGAGTCATCTAATTTTTTATTATATCTCAGATGTGGGAAGACATTAAATTCTATCTTATCTGTCCTGTCAGTTCCATTAAAGAAATTTTCACTCTCAAAAAAAACGTCGGTAATAAATGCAAAATCATGAGAAAGTTCATATGTCCAAGATGTTGTAGAAGCAAAATTTAACATGTAGGAGTTGGTATAGTTTCCATAACTTCGGAGTTCATTGGTGAGGGTATTAGCAGTTTGGAATCCATATCCCCAATTGGTAAAGGTATCCACTATAAAATTTAATCTATACCCATTATCTTCTATAGAACTTAAAACTCCACCGCCATTGGTAGTGAGACTCAGGTAACTTCCTCCCAATCCAATATTATCAAAGTTTGTAGACATCCTATAAGTAAGAAATATATCGGTAACCTTTTCATCAAAAAGATCATACTCTAAATCTCCACCATCGGAATAAGTGGTTCCAAATCCCCATGATCTAGACCATCTATGTCCAACCCAATCAACCTTTTCTAAGTGATTCCTGAATAAAAAATCTATTTCCCATCCATCGTAGTCTTTATCGCCAATATTTTCTTGCTGATAGGTAACAAAGTTTTTTTCTACACTATATTCTAAATCCCAAGTTTTTGAAAGGTAGATATATCCTTGGCCTAAGTTCCAATAAATTTTAGAATAATCATTATACTGTCTGAGATCAATATAAGTTGAATAAAGGTTTAGTTTATTGGTAGGTTTTGAAAAATTCAAGATGTTTTCATACCTCATATTTGTTTTGTAAGTAAGGTCCTTTCGTATGATGTTAAAATCATAAAATTTATTTCCTTTTTCCTGAGACAGTGTAAATTGTGAAATTAAAAATGAAAGGAAAATTAGTTTTTTCATGGTTATTCCTCCTAAAAAATATAGTTCTCTGAATTGTATAAATAACTTGATTTGTATAAATTTATTTCTTATACTATTAGGATAGAATATATATTTTTCTAACAAGTCTAGTAATTAAATTTAAAATACGAAAAAGAATAAACTTAAATAATAGATTTATGTCATCTAAATAAATATTATACATGCTATAGAAATATATTACCACAGATTAATTAACAAATATATAGATAGATTATAATTTGAGGTGTTTGCATAAACATAAATTATATAATATACTTTAAGTATTCACATAGTGTAGTTAAGTATAGTAAAAATAAAAAAACAACAATGTTAATATATTTTATATTTAAAATAAAAAATAATTATAGAAAAAAATAAGAGAGGAGAGTATGATAAGAATTTTATATACTTATCCATACAAAAATGACATGAAAAACTTAATATTTTTGATCAGTTTTATAATGATAGGCATTAATTCACTTGGGATAGATGAAAAAGCAGAGATGAAAAACTTAATATTAAAGATAAGAGATGAAAGTCCGAAAAATTTTATTATAATTCCACAGAATGGAACAAATATTTATTTTCAGAAAAAAGGCGAGGTAGACAAAGAACTGCTAGGAGCTGTAGATGGAATAACTCAAGAATCATTATTTTATGGTTATCCTAAATATGGTGAGAAGACACCTTATGAGGGGAAAAAAAGCCTTTTAAAAAATTTAAAGATATTAAAAAGCTTAGATAAGGTGATAATGACTGTAAATTATACAAATAGCAACTATGGGAAATGGAGGAGTAAAAATTTGGCAGAGGATAATAGTTTTTTAAATTATTGTCCAAAGGATCGCGAAGTTACTGAAATAGTTGAAGATGTATTTGGAAAAAATACAGAAGATATAACTTCCCTTTCTCATGCAAAAAATTTTTTATATCTTTTGAATCCAGAAAAATTTAGACATAGGGCTAAATATATAGATGTATTATCTAAAACAACATATGATGTTTTAATAATTGATCTATATTTTAAAGGAATTGAATTGACTAAAGATGACCTAGACAAACTAAGAGTGAAACCTCAAGGGGGAAGAAGGTTGATTATAGGTTATTTTAGCGTCGGAGAAGCGGAGGAATATAGGGAATATTGGAAGGAAGAATGGGATAAAAAACTACCAGAATGGATTTTATATGAAAATAAAAATTGGGGTGGGAACTATATCGTTAAATACTGGTCGAAAGAGTGGAGGGGGATAATAGAGGAAATGCTAATAAAGTATATAGATACAGGGTTTGACGGGGTATTTTTAGATACAATAGATACCTATGAAAGTTTTGGGAAGGAGGAGTAAGTATGGAAAAAAGAAGAAAAAATATTATATTTTTTTTAGAAAATATTTTTTATTTTACTTTAATAGTTGTTTTATTTAGAAATATATTGGGATATCAGCAACAATTTTTAGAATTTAATATACATCCCCTATTGATCTTAGCAGGAATAATGGCATATAGATATGGTGTACATCTAGGGATACTTAGTGCAACAATGGCAACAATGACTTATATCTATGTATATTTAGATTTAGGTCATGATATTGTAGTATTTTTTTATGATTTTAAATATTATAAATTTCTTTTGATGTTCTACATCTTATCTTTTATATTAGGAAGGATAAAGGATAATCAAAATGAAAAAATAAGAGATTTAAATCAAGAAATTGCCATCACACATAAAAACTATAAAATCTTGTATGATAATAATACCAAATTAATATATCTAAACAATCGTATGAAAGGTCATATTATAAAATCTGAAGAAAGTATTATAGCTCTTCATGGAATAGCGAATACTCTGGATATTTTAGATGTAGAAGAAATTATCACCAACCTAATAGGTGTTTTTAAAACGTATATAAATGCAGAGGTTTTATCTCTATATGATGTTAATAGTTCAAAAAAATATATGAGGCTGAAGGTAGCAGTAGGAGAAAATAGAAAACTACCTAGTTCTATAGAAATATCTAAATATCCAAATTTTGAAAAGGTAATAAGGGATAAAAAGTATGGGAAGAGAGATGGAGAGGACTTGGACGTCCCTGTATTTTGTGCACCAATTTTAAATAATGGGAAAGTAATAGCTATATTAAATATTGAGAGATTATCCTACGAAGCCTATACTACTTACACAGAGAAACTTTTTGAAATATTAGTATCTTGGACTAGTAAATCTATTTCTAATGCCATGTCTTATAGTGAAAAAATAAGGGATGAAATATACTATGAAAAAACTTTAATTATGCGAGAAAAATTCTTTGAAAAAAGATTGGAGGAGGAGAAAAAAAGAGCAGAGATGTTTGAGTTGTCCCATGTATTGGTTGAATTTAAAGTATTAGTAAAAGATTTGAAAGAGATAGAATTGAATATAAGGAATGTGGACAAAGCAGGATATTCAGAAGTGAAAAAACTTTTATATATTATTTTTCCTGCAACTCAATTGAAAAATATAGGATTGTTAAAATCTAAAATACTAGAGAGAAATCTAGGTGTTTTGGAGGAGTATCATGAAGATTAAATATTTAGTATTGTTAATGCTGATTTTGGGGTTGAGTTTACAATTTTTTAGGGTAAATAAATTAAATGAAATGGTAGATATAAAACCGGGATATAAATATAAAGAAATAACATATTCAGATTCAAAAGATATTCCTAATGGAGAATTAGAACATCTGGTTTTGATCTCTCATATAGATTCAGATACTCAAAGGGAAATATATACAAATATAAAAGAAGTTTTCGGCTATGCAAAAATATCTTATGATCTAAACTATTTAAATAAATTAAAAAAAGGAGAAATTTACAATTACGAAAGTATAATTATAGCGACTGATGATTATAAATATTTGAAAAAAGATATATATGAAGAGATAAAAGATTATGTAGCTCATGGTGGAAATTTAATTATTTTGATAAATTCCTATTTTAATCCATTTAATAAAATTGCAGGAATTGAAAAATTAAAAGGATTTATAGAGGGAAGTGGTCTTAAATTTAAGAAGAATATCTTTCCGGGGATATATGAGACAAAAATAGTAGGAGAAGAAGCAAAAAACATAACTAATTCTCTGTTGGATATTAACTTAAAAAAAGATGTCGATATAATAGCTGAAACTTTTGAGGGATATCCGCTAATTTTTGAAAGAGAGGTAGGGAAGGGAAGAGTAGTTTATTCCAATGCAACTTTTTTTGGAGATAGATCTGTTAATGGCATTTTAATACAATTGATCTCCTATGTAAATAGTGTTTTTCTACAAAATATCGTAAATACCAAGGTAGTGGATATAGACGATTTCCCATCTCCTCTACCTTATGGAAACAATGAATTAATTTTCTCTAAATATAAAGTGAACACAAGAAATTTTTTTCGTGAAGTATGGTGGCCAGATATGAAGAAAATAGCAATAGATGAAAATCTTATCTATACAGGATATATCATCGGAACCTACAAGGATATAACAGAAGCAAAAAAATTTAATAGATTAGATGAAACTGGTACTCAAGATAAGATATATTTTGGGAGAGAATTACTTACTTTAAATGGAGAAATAGGAATCCATGGGTATAATCATCAACCCTTGGGATTGAGAGAGGAATTAAATCATAATTATAATTATAAAAACTGGGAGACAGAGGAGGATATGGCTAGAAGTATTATAAAAATAAGAGAGAATCTAAAGGAAATGTATGGTGGTTTAGAAGCTAAGGTATATGTGCCTCCTTCAAATATGATAGGAGCTACAGGAAAGAGAGTATTGAAAGAGAATCTTCCTTCCTTAGAAGTACTTTCTGGAATTTACAGTGGGGCTAAAGAAAAAGGGGTTTTGATAACTCATATAGGATGGGATAAAGATGAGCCAAGTTTATATAATTTTCCAAGATTTAGTTCGGGAGTTATATATGACAGGGTGATGATGTTTGATATGTATAAAGGAATAGCTCTTTATGGGATTTTCCATCATTTTATCCATCCGGATGATATTTTGGATGAAGAGAGGGGACAGGGTAAAAATTGGGAAGAGTTAAAAAAAGACCTATCTTTATATTTTGAAAATGTTAATGAAAAATTTGGTTTTTTAAGAGCTCAGACAGCTTATGATGGTTATAGGGAAGTTCTCAAATTGGATAAACTTAAAGTTCATGTATTTAAAAAAGAAAAACGTATAGATGTTTATTTTGAAAATTTTCCAGGGACAACATATCATTACCTTAGATTAAGAGATAAAAAAGTAAAAGAGGTAATAGGAGGAAAGATCCAGTGGATCAGTTATGATGAAAATAGTACCCTTTATTTATTGGAAGCGAATGAAAATAAGATATCGATCATATTAAAGTAGGTGAGAAGATGTATAAATTAACAATATTATTATTGACAATATTTGAAGCAAGGATAACCTATATGGCTTTTTATTTGGAAAGTTTAAAATTTTCTTATTTTTTAATCCTGCATAGTTTGGTAGTTCTTGTTTTATTTTTTTATTATCAATATAAGAAAAAAGATGCTTCTATATATAATGGATTAACTGTTGCAATTCCCTTTGCAGGTATATTTCTTTACTTGATGAACATAATTTTTTTAAAAGAAAAAGATTTTAATATAGTAGAGGAAGTTTTTGATTTTGAAAAATATTTAGATGAAAAATTTTTTTTAAAAGATATAAATTTAAGGGAAGAATTAAAATTAATAAGCGCTATAGATACTATGAGTGTTGAAGGTGAAAAAGAGAAGAAAGAATTTATAACAAAATTTAAACCTCAAGATATAAAAATAAAAGTAAAAATATTAAGGAAAGGCTTAGTGGATAAAGATATAGAGGTAGTGCATTATTCAGCAGTTGAGTTTAATCAGTTATCTGAAAAATTTGATAAACAATTGAGAGCGTATAAAATAAAATATAAAAAGTCAAAAGAGGAAAAAGATTTTGATGACTTGATTATATTTTATGAAAATTATTTGAAAAATGATATATTAGTGGGGGAAATTTTAAATATACATAGAGAAATGTATATAGATATCTTAGAAAAAAGAATAGAGGTAGACAAGAGGTTAAAAAACTATATAAGGCTTTTAAATATGTATTTAGTTACAAAAAAATATGATAAGGTAGAAAAAGAGTGTAAAAAACTTTTACTGGCAAGAGAGAGTAACTTTGAAATATATATAATTTTGACAAAATTGTACTATGAGAGTAAGAACTTGAAAGGGCTGAAGGAGATCAATCAAAGATATAAAGAAGAAGAAATTACGATGACAGAGGAAGTGCAAAATATATTTGAAATATGTGGAATAAAGGGGTAAATAAATGAAGAGACAGGTGATATGTATAATAGCAGAAGGCAGTTATCCCTATGTAGTTGGAGGAGTGTCTAGTTGGATTCACCAATTGATAGATGGACATCCAGAAAAAGATTTTAAGATATTGTCTATTTTACCAAGTGAAAAAGAAGAGAATAAAATAAGATATCAACTATCTAAAAATTTATTGGAAGTTCGGACCATATATCTTGCGGATATATATGAACATAGGGTAGATAAAAAAAAATTTATGAAATATGATGAGGAAGAGACGGATATAATATCTAGGTTTATAAATATGGAATTATCCGCTGATACAAAAAAAGCATTAGAACTCCTCAGTGATAGGGAAAAAAGCAGTGTTTTTGATTTTACAACAAGTAATTTTTTTTGGGGTAAGATATGTCGTAAATATAAAGAAGAATACTCAGAAAAAGAATTTAATAACTTCTATTGGTCATATAAATCAGTTTTTATGTTTTTGATGAATATTTTACAAAATGAGATCCCAGAAGCTGATCTATATCATTCAGTTTCAACTGGATATGCAGGAGTAGTAGGGGTATTAGCCAAAATTAAATATGATAAACCACATTATTTAACGGAACATGGAATATATGCAAGGGAAAGAGAGGAAGATGTAATAAAATCTCATTGGGTGGAAGATGATTTTAAAAAAATATGGATAGATTATTTTTATTTCTTGTCAAAAATTGCATATAAATATTCCGATAAGATAATTTCTCTTTTTAAATATAATAATGATCTGCAAATATCATTTGGAGCACCGAAAGATAAAACCTTTGTAATTTCTAATGGTGTAGATATAGATCGTTTTTCTGCGATAAAAAAAGAAAAAACTGAAAAGTTTATTATTGGTTCGATTTTAAGGATAGTTCCGATAAAAGATGTAAAGATGATGATAAAAACTTTTAAAATTGTTACAAATACTATAGAAAATTCAGAGTTATATCTTATAGGTCCATATGAAGAAGATCCAGATTATTATGAGGAATGTAAGGAATTAATTGATGATTTAAAATTAAATTCTCAGATAATTTTTACTGGGAAAGTGGATGTAATGGATTATTTGGGTAGATTAGATATTTTTTTACTCACATCGATATCAGAAGGACAGCCATTGTCAATTTTAGAAGCTATGTCAGCTAAAATTCCTATTATAGCAACGGATGTGGGAGATTGCAGAGGTGTGTTAATGGGCCATAAAGAAATAGGAAATGCAGGTATAATAGTTCCTCCAACGTCTTATATGGCAATGGCTGCAGAGATTACAAACCTTTATGAAAATAAATCTAGATTAAAGTTACTGGGAGAGAGAGGCTACGAAATAGTAAAAAAATATTATCGATCAGATAAATTTTTAAATATATATACTAAACTATATGAGGAAGGGTGGGATTGATATGGCTGGAATAGGTTTTGAGCTAAGAAAATTATTCTATGATGATGATTCTTTTACGGGATATATAAAAGCTATAACATTTTCTACTTTTATCTCGGTAGGACCATTTGTAGCAATGATACTTACTATTAATATATTAAATTTGATGTCAAAACTAGTTTTTGATGATCCTTTAGAACAATCATTATTTATCACAACTTTGGTATATAGTTTTATATTTTCGCAGTTGATTAGTATTCCATTTCAATTTTTTGTGACTAGATATATATCTGATAGGTTTTATGAAAAGGAATATAAAAAGGTTAGACCATCATTTGTAGGTATCGGTAAAATAATAATATTACTATCACTGGCTTTAGGAATAATGTTTTTTTGGAGGAAGGATCTACCACTATATTACAAATATATATCAATAGGGATACTCATAACTTTGTCATTATTATGGACCATTACAACTTATATAAGTATACTAAAAGATTATGTGTACATATCAAAGATATATTTTTATTCGAGTATTTTATCTATGATGGTGTTTTTTATTACTACTAAATATCCAATTATGTTTTCTGAACATAGAGTAGCGGGGAATATGTTGGTTTCCTTTTTTATAGGAATCTTATTTTCACTACACATGTTAACAAACTATTTTTTTAGTACATTCAAGGAAGGAGAGGGAGGGGAATACGAATTTTTAGGGTATTTAAAAAATTATTCTAGTCTACTGTTTACAGGTCTATTTTATATTTTAGGGACTTGGATTCATGTAATTATATATTGGTTCTCTCCATGGGCTATAGAGATAGGATACGGCTATAGAACGACATTACATTATGAGAATGCTGTATTTTATTCATTTTTACTCACGATACCTAGTATTGTATTTTTTGTAGTATTTATAGAAACAAGGTTTTTTGATATATATCAAAAATATTATGCTCTTACTCTTAAAAATGGAACTTTAGAGGAAATTGAAAAAGAGAGAAAAAACATGCGTAGAAAGCTGCATAAAGAAATATCTTATGCTTTAGAAATACAAATTTTTATTACAGTAACAGCAATTTTATTTTTGAGATATTTTATTATATATCACGGAGTATCTACAGAATTAATAGAGATATTTAAAGTTGTTTCTTTTGGGGCAGTGGGAAATGTGTATATTATAATAATGATTTCTATTTTCTTTTATTTCAATGCATTAAAGAGTGCTTTAAAGGTCACGGGCTTGTTTTGTTTATTAAATACAACGCTTACTTTAATATTTATAAATTTTGGGAAGGAATACATAGGATTAGGATTTTTCTTAGGATCTGTAATATCGGTATTATATGCACTGCAACTTTTTGATGAAATTATAGATGGATTGAATTACACAACTTTTTATTCTCAGAATTTTGCACTAAAACATAGAGGTAGATCATTATCAAAAATAATAGGTAAGATGAATCGTGGGATCAATTTGAAATGGAGGGAGAGATACCTTAAAATAGGTTTATTAATGTCGATTTTTATATTGGTAATCTCTAGTTATCAGGTTTTAAAATAAATTTTGGAAGTGGGAACTTATGAAATATAAAATAGCCATAGTAATAAGTATAATAATATTTATGGTTGGATGTAGTAGTTATGATGAAAAAGGATTTAATCCAGCCACAAAACGTAACTGGCATTCTATGGGATATACAGATAAAGAGGGTTATAATATAAGTGGATACAGTGGTGAGGGATACGATCGAGAAGGATATGACAAATATGGTTATGATATAGAAAATTATGATAAGAAAGGGTTTAATGACTTTGGATATAATCGAGAAGGAGATGATAGAGAGGGATATAGAAAAGATGGCTGGAATGATGAGGGGTGGAATAAGGAAGGGTTGAATAAAGAGACCGGAAGTAAATATGATAAATACGGGTGGTCTAGAGGTTATAAAAATAAAAAAACGAAAACGACCTATGATGAATATGGATGGTCATATTTTGGAAAAAATAAAAAGACAAGGACAAAATATGATGAAAAAGGATATACAATAGGTGGAATAAATAAGAGAACAGAGACTAAATATAATATTTATGGATGGTCTCGTGGGGAAATAAATGAAAAAACAAAAACGGCCTATGATGTGGATGGGTATAATATTTATGGATACACAATAGATGGTTATAATAAATATGGATATAGCAAAGGTGGTTATGATAAAAAAGGGTATTTTAGAGATGGTTATGACAAATATGGTTATGATAAGGAAAATTACGATAGATATGGCTGGAATGATGATAAAGAAAATAAGTATACTAAAGGGATCTATGATGGAAAAGGGAGAACTTTTGATAAGTTTTACAGTAAAAGAAAGAGACCGGTAATATTAACTAATTATACTGATATATATATATATGGCTATGATGAAAATGGATATGATCGTCAAGGCTATAATCGTCAAGGTTACGATAACCAAGGGTATGACAAATATGGATATACCGAGGCAGGGTTAGATAAAGAAGGGTTTAATAGAAAAAAATTATATATGGGTGAGATAGTGAAAGAGGGAAAATAAGAGAGGAAGTTAAGAAAATTTTTTCTCTTATTCTCCTCCTAAGGTGCCTCTAAAAAGTTCCCCTTGTAATTACACCTCTACAATCGAAATACAGCAAACTATAAAGCCTTAAAAGCATTGGTATTATTAGGGTTGGTAGCGTGTTTTTAAAAAATTATCAGAGTGATAAAAAACGTCTCTTAAAGAAACAACTAGTCTCACTATGAGACGTTTTAAGGTTATAAATAGAGGTTAAATCACTAAAAATTACAGTGTTTTACCTTCTCTCAATGTAGATAATAGAAATCTTACTTTAAACATATGTTTTAAAATAAAACCCCCTTTTTTCATAAAAAAAAATTGACAAAATAAAGATTAAATTATATAGTGAGTATAATGAAATTTAAAGAGGAGATAGAGATGATTAGATTTACTTGGTGGTGGAAAAGTGATAACTCAACAAATAAAATAGCTTTAACACGTGGACCAGGTTTAGGTAATAAATTGATCTATTAATTTTTATATATAAAATTAACAGCCTGTTCACTATGAGCAGGTTTTTTTGTTACATTTTTTTAAGAGAAAAGCCTATTCGTAATGAGTAGGCTTTTCTCTTAAAAAAATTTATAGGTGAATAAGGTGAAAAAGTTAAAACAGGAGGAATAAGGTGGAAAATAAAAAACAGATGAAAGTTTATACAAAGGTAGTAGCAGGAGATACTGAAACACCGATTACAGTCTTTAAAAAATATGTAGGAGATAGAATAGGCTTACTCCTAGAAAGTAGGGACAATGAAAAAGGCAGATATTCATTTATAGCTAAGAATCCATTTAGAAGACTAAAAAGTTTTGGAGATGAATATGACTTAGATGGTGAAAAGATAAAAAAAGATGGAAAAAAATTTATGGAAATTGTAGAGGGTTATATGAAAGAGTATTCTTTGGAGGATCCTGGTAGCGTATACATTGGAGGAGCTTATGGGACTATAGGGTATGATATGGTCAGAGAATATGAAAATTTATTAGATGAAAATATAGATAATATAGGAACACCAGACTCAGATTTGATGTTTTTTAAAGAAGGGATTATATTTGATCATTTTCACCAACATCTTATACTTACAGTAATAGAGACACCGAGCAAAGAAGGGGGATTAAAAGCAAAAGCTAAATTTATGGAGATGGAAAAAAAATTAGAAGAGAGAATAGATATGAAATTAGCTTCTAAAAAAGAGGGGGGAGCTGAAGTAGAGTTAAAAGGGAATGTAACAAAGGAAGAATTTATGAAAAATGTAGAAAAAGCACAAAAATATATCTATGAAGGGGATATATTCCAAGTAGTATTGTCACAGAGGTGGGAGATGGAAACAAAGGAAAAATCATTTGATCTATACAGAAAATTGAGGATTACAAATCCATCTCCGTATTTATTTTATATAAATTTTGGAGATTATCAAATAGCTGGAAGTTCCCCAGAGATGCTAGTGGAAGTAAAGGAAAATAAAATATACACCTGCCCTATAGCAGGGACAAGAAAAAGAGGTTTGACTTTAGAAGAAGATAAAATTTTGGCAGAAGATTTGATTAGTGATGAAAAAGAGGTGGCTGAACATGTCATGTTAGTAGATCTAGCCCGTAATGATGTAGGGAAAGTTTCTAAGATAGATAGTGTCAAGGTAACTCAGTTTATGAAGGTACAAAATTATTCCCATGTTATGCATTTGGTTTCTTTAGTTGAAGGGGAGAAAAACGAAAACGAAACTAACTTTTCTGTACTCTCTTCTATCTTGCCAGCTGGGACATTATCAGGAGCTCCAAAAGTAAGAGCTATGGAAATCATAGAGGAATTAGAAAAAGATAGAAGGGGAATATATGGAGGAGCAGTGGGGTATTTTTCTTACAGTGGAAATATGGATACCTGCATAGCCATTAGAACTATGGTTCTAAAAAATGAAAAGGTATATTTACAGGCAGGGGCAGGAATCACAGGGGACTCTATCCCAGAAAATGAATATGAGGAATGTAGAAATAAGATAGGAGCTATGGTCGCGGCACTTAACAGATAATAAGGAGGATTTATGATAATTTTAATAGATAATTACGATTCATTTACCTACAATCTATATCAGTATTTAGGAAGATTTGATAAAGATATAAAGGTTTTTAGAAACGATGAGATAAGTGTGGAGGAGATAGACAGGTTGAATCCAGATAAGATAGTGATCTCTCCAGGGCCTAAGACTCCTAAAGAAGCAGGAATATGTATAGAACTTATAGAAAAATTGTATAAAAAATATCCGATTCTAGGTATATGTCTGGGACACCAAGCTATGGGAGAAGCATTTGGTGGAACTGTATCCTATGCCAAGGAGGTATTTCACGGGAAAGCTTCTAAGATCATTCATTCTAAAGATGGGATATTTAGTGGAATAACTCAAAATACACAGGTAGCAAGGTATCATTCGCTGGCTATTATAGAGGAGACATTAAATAAAGAGCTAGAAATAATAGCAAGAACTGATGATGGAGAAATAATGGCTGTGAGACATAATAAATACAAGATAGTAGGATTACAATTTCATCCTGAATCTATTTATACCCCTGAAGGGATGAAGATGATAGAAAATTTTGTTGTAGGAGGACTTGCATGATTAAAATTATTGATAGATTAATTAATGGTGAAAATCTTACAGAATCTCAGATGAGTTATGCTATGGAAGAAATAATGGATGGAAGAGTAGAAGAGGTAAAGATAGCTAGCTTTTTGACAGCTCTAAGGATAAAGGGTGAAACTGCCGAAGAAATAAGTGGTGGAGCTAAGGTCATGAGGGACAAAGCTATGAAAATAGATTTAAGAGATAGATATACTGTGGATACCTGTGGGACAGGGGGAGATGGTGCAGATACATATAATATCTCTACAGCCTCAGCATTTGTAGTAGCAGCTGGAGGAGTAGCAGTAGTAAAACATGGAAATAGATCGGTGTCTAGTCAGTCTGGAAGTGCAGATGTATTGGAAACTTTGGGTGTAAATATAAATATGAGTTCCGAGAAAGTAAAAGAATGTATAGAAAAAATAAACTTAGGATTCTTATATGCTCCGACCTTTCATAATTCTATGAAATATGCGGCACCGGTTAGAAAAAAATTAGGGTTTAGAACAATATTTAATCTGCTAGGACCTCTGACAAATCCTGCTAAAGCAAGTGGACAGGTGCTCGGAGTATTTCATGAAAAATTAACCGAACTTATGGCAGAAGCCATGAAAAAATTAGGAACTAAACATGTACTTGTTGTTCATGGAATGGATGGAATGGATGAGATAACAGTAACCAATAAAACTAAAATAAGTGAACTAAAAGATGGGGTAATTAACACCTACTATGTAGAACCAGAAGATTTTGGAATCAAAAGAAGTACTGAAAAGGAACTTAGAGGTGGGACTCCTAAAGAAAATGCCGAGATAATAAAGGGTATTTTTAAAGGAGAAATAAAAGGTGCTAAAAAAGATATATTACTTTTAAATAGTGGGGCAGCCTTGTATGTAGGGAAAAAAGTGTCGTCTATCAAAGAAGGAGTGGAGATGGCTAGAGAGATAATTGAAAGTGGAAAAGCCCTTGTTAAATTAGATGAACTAATAGAAATGACAAATAGATAAAAAGGCAGGTGAGATATGATCTTAGAGAGGATAGTAGAAAAAAAGAAGGCGAGGCTAAAGGAGTTAAATCTAGATGTAAAACTATTAAAGGGAAAAGCTGAAAGGTCAGAATATAGACCTAGTTTTATAGAGGCACTTCAAAAAGAAGGCTTGTCTATAATTGGAGAGGTGAAAAAAGCCTCCCCATCTAAGGGAGTGATAAAAGAAAATTTTGATCCATTAAAACTAGCTATAGAATATGAAAATTGTGTAGATGCAATATCTGTACTGACAGAGGAAGATTTCTTTTTAGGAAAGCCAGAATATTTGAAAGAAATAACAAATAAAATAGGGATTCCTGCCTTGAGGAAAGACTTTATAATAGATGAAGTTCAAATTTATGAAGCAAAAACATTAGGTGCTTCAGCAATACTCCTAATAGTGGCAATATTAGATGGAAAAACATTAAAAAGATTTATAAAAATAGCTGAAAGCCTAGGCTTGGATGCCTTGATAGAGGTGCATACAAAAGAGGAAGTTGAGGTAGCACTTAGGCTAGGAGCTGTGATAATAGGAATAAATAATAGAGATTTAAAAACCTTTGAGGTGAATTTGGATACAACTATAG
The DNA here is from genome assembly GCF_037132775.1 of Psychrilyobacter sp. Lineage (GTDB taxonomy): Bacteria > Fusobacteriota > Fusobacteriia > Fusobacteriales > Fusobacteriaceae > Psychrilyobacter. Next base: position 73,452 of record NZ_JBAHZY010000132.1, on the reverse strand, counting down.
AGCTCGCAAAATTGATCCCAAAAGATAAAGTGATCGTGTCTGAGAGTGGGATAAAAGATGAAATGGATATAGAAAAATTAAAAGGAGCTGAGATAGATGCAGTTTTAATTGGTGAAGTTTTCATGAGATGTGATGATATGGGAGCATTGGCAAGAAAATTTAAGGGTGCAGCAGGGGTAAAAATATGACAGAAATAAAAATATGTGGATTACAAAGAGTTGAAGATATAGAGATGGTAAATAAAAATTTACCTAATTATGTGGGATTTATATTTGCTGAGAGTAAAAGAAAAATCACTCAAGAGAAAGCTAAAGAATTAATAGATAAACTGGATAAGAGAATAAAAACTGTAGGAGTGTTTGTAAACAAAAAGGAAGGAGAAGTAAAAGAAATAGGGAAATATTGTGGACTCGATATCCTGCAATTTCATGGGGAAGAAACAGCAGAATATTGTGATCGATTTAGAGGTGACTATGAAATTTGGAAGGCATTTTCAGTAAAAGAAAGAGGTATAGAAAAAAAACTTCTAGAATATAAAGAACAGACAGATCTATGTCTTTTGGATGCCTATAATAAAAAGGTCCGAGGTGGAAGTGGCGAGATTTTTAATTGGGATTTAATCGAAGGAATAAGTGAAAGATACAAGGTTGCTTTAGCTGGTGGAATAACGTCTGAAAATATATTAGAAGCTGTAGAAAAAGTAAGACCTTATGTTATAGATCTCAGTTCAGGTTTGGAAACAGATGGATTTAAAGATGAAGAGAAAATAGAAGAAGTTATTAAAAAAATTAAAAGAGGTGGGAAGAATGGATAGAAAATTTGGGAAGTTTGGTGGTCAATATGTAGCCGAAACATTGATGAACCCATTAAAAACTTTAGAATTAGCTTATGAAGAGGCAAAAAATGATCCAGAATTTATGAAGGAATATAGATACTATTTGAAAGAATATGTCGGTCGTGAAACACCACTATTTTATGCTGAAAAGTTGACTAAAAAATTAGGTGGTGCAAAGATATATTTAAAAAGGGAAGATCTAAATCATACTGGAGCTCACAAGATAAATAATGTATTGGGGCAAATATTATTGGCTAAGAGGATGGGAAAAAAGAAGGTGATTGCTGAAACTGGTGCAGGACAACATGGGGTAGCGACAGCTACAGGAGCAGCATTGTTCGGGATGGAATGTGAAGTTTTTATGGGTGTAGAAGATATAGAAAGGCAAAAAATAAATGTTTTTAAGATGGAACTATTAGGAGCGAAGGTGACAGGTGTATCATCTGGAACAGGAACCTTAAAAGATGCAACCAATGAAGCCATAAGAAAATGGGTACAGAGGGTAGAAGATACATTTTATGTGATAGGGTCAGTAGTTGGACCCCATCCATATCCAACTATGGTAAGGGATTTTCAAAAGATAATAGGAGAGGAAACTAAATCACAGATAATAAAAGCTGAAGGAAGATTACCAGATGCAATAATTGCCTGTGTAGGTGGAGGATCCAATGCCATGGGGATGTTTTACGATTTTATAAAAGATGAAAAAGTGGCACTCTATGGAGTAGAAGCAGCTGGATATGGAATAGGAACAGGGCAGCATGCAGCAGCATTTTGTGGTAGTGTAGGAGTGATACACGGGATGAAAACATATATGCTCTGTGATAGAGATGGAAATATAACTCCAGCACATTCTATATCAGCAGGGTTAGACTATCCAGGTGTAGGACCAGAACATGCCCATCTACACGATATAAAAAGAGTGAAATATGAATCGGTGACAGATGATGAAGCTTTGGAAGGATTTAAATTATTAACATTGCAAGAAGGAATAATGCCGGCATTAGAAAGTTCTCACGCCGTAGCTTATGCAGTGAAATTAGCACCTAAGATGAAAAAAAATCAGATATTAGTAATAAATATATCAGGACGTGGGGATAAAGATATCCATACAGTAGCGAAATATTTGAGGAGGAAATAAAACTATGAATAGGATAGAGAAAAAATTTAAAGAGTTAGGAGATAAAAAAGCATTAATTACATATATAACTGCTGGAGATCCAAGTTTAGATCAGACAGAGCAGCTCATCTATGCTATGGAAAGGGGTGGAGCTGATATAGTAGAACTCGGGATACCATACTCAGATCCTATAGCTGATGGGCCTATTATCCAAGCAGCTGACCAGAGATCTTTAGATAATGGTACTAATTTGTTTGAGATATTTGAAGTGGTTAAAAATGCCAGAGAAAAAACAGAAATTCCATTGGTCTTTTTAATATATTTCAATACTATCTTGAGCCAAGGAATAGAAAAATTCATAAAAAAATGTGAAGAAACAGGGGTAGACGGACTCATAATACCAGATCTTCCTTTGGAGGAAAGAGGAGAAATTAGTGAATTTATAAAAGGAAGTGGTGTGGATTTAATACCCTTAGTTGCTCCTAATTCCAAAGAAAGATTGGGAGACATAATTAATTGTGGAGGGGGTGGATTTGTCTATTGTATCTCATCCTTTGGTGTAACTGGGGCAAGAAATAACTTTGATGTGGACTTAAAAAGTTATTTAGAAGAAGTAAGAACAGTAACAGATCTACCATTAGCAATTGGATTTGGAATTTCTAGCAGGGAACATGTAGAAGAGATACATAGGATAGCAGATGGAGCTATAGTTGGATCAGCAATTGTAAAAATAGTACACGAAACTAAGGGTGATATAAAAATTATAGAAGATAAAGTTAGAGAATTAAAAGGAAGTTGAAGTCTCAGAAGGGTATAGAATATAGAGCTGTAATAAAAATAAATAAAAAAGTTTGACAAAGGGATACAATAGGAGTATTATTATATCAAATAAATTTTAGGAGGTAAATCAGATGGTAATGAAGGGCTTTAGATATTGGTATGAATTGAAAAGCAACCAAATTTCATAACCAACAGGTTTATTAAACTTAAGACAATTTGTCAAAATAAATTTTTTAATTGTAGACCTATATTTTAAATATAGGTCTTTTTGTTAGAAAAATTGTGAACCTGTTCTATTTGGAGCAGGTTCTTTATTTTATATAAGATAACCAAAATATAGATACATTAGGAGGAAATATGATGATAATTAAATTAAAAAAAGGTGCTACAAATGACCAAGTGGATCACATTGTAAAAGTATTTGAAAATCTTGGGATGGAAATAAAGGATATCTCAGGAAGAGAATATGGAGTTTTAGGAATAGTAGGAGATACATCAAAATTGAGTGTAAGAGATATGGAAGCACTAGAAGGAGTAGAGAAGGTGACTAGAATACAAGAACCATTCAAAAAAGCCAATAGAAAGATGCAAGAGGAATGTACAATAATAGATGTAAATGGGATAAAAATCGGTGGTGGAAATTTTACTATCATGTCTGGACCTTGTTCGGTAGAGTCAAGGGATCAAATCTTGGAAGTTGCAAGATCGGTAAAAAAATCAGGAGCTCAAATCATGCGTGGAGGAGCATATAAGCCAAGAACTTCTCCATATGCTTTCCAAGGGATGGAGTTGGAAGGATTAGAACTATTAAAGGAAGCGAGGGAAGAAACTGGCATGCCAATAGTAACTGAAATTATGTCGGTAGATCTAGTGGGGAAATTTGTGAAAGATGTGGATATAATCCAAGTAGGAGCTAGAAATATGCAAAACTTTGATCTGTTGAAGGCACTTGGAAAGATAGATAAGCCAATTTTATTAAAAAGAGGCTTATCGGCTACCATCGAAGAGTGGTTAATGTCTGCTGAATATATAATGGCAGGAGGAAATGAAAAAGTAATCCTATGTGAAAGAGGGATTAGAACATATGAGAAATACACAAGAAACACATTGGATCTAAGTGCAGTCTTAGCGGTAAAGAAATTGAGTCATCTTCCAGTAATTGTAGATCCGAGTCATGCTACAGGGAAAAGATGGATGGTAAAAAAATTAGCCATGGCAGCAGCAGCAGTAGGAGCCGATGGACTGATGATAGAGGTACACAATGATCCTGAAAATGCCCTATGTGATGGAGCACAATCACTTAGACCAGAGCAATTTGAAGATCTAGTAGTGGATGTAAAGAAAATATTAGAGGTAGTAGGGAAGAAGATGTAGTGAATGTATAAGATACTCCAGGGTATTTATTCTTTTATCAAATATTAAAGTTTAACTGTGATAGATCATAAAATTATAAATTTAAGGAAAGGAGTTTTCATTATGAAGCAGAAAAAAACATTAAGCATAGTAGGCTTAGGACTTATAGGTGGGTGTTATGCCAAAACATTGAGAGATGAATTTGATACGATCTACGGGATCGATCTAGATGAAAAAGCCCTCTCCTATGCAGAATCTGAAGATATAATAGATAGGGGATTTGTAGATCCTAAAACCCCTCTATCTGAAAGTGACCTAGTAGTAATTTGTCTCTATCCCAATCTAGCAGAAGAATTTATAGAGAAAAATAAAGGTAACTTTAAACCTAATGCTGTTATTACAGATGCAGTAGGAGTGAAGGGAGATATGATAGATAGAATAATAGAAAAACTTCCATCAGACATAGATTTTGTAGGAGCTCATCCTATGGCAGGAAGGGAAGTGCAGGGAGTGTGGAATTCCAGTGAAAAAATATTTAGTGGAGCGAATTTTATAATAACTCCTCACCCTATGAATAAGGAGAAAAATTTAGATCTCATAGAAAAATTAGCATATAAGATGGGATTTAAGAATGTTTCACGGGTGACACCTAAAAAACATGATGAAATAATATCCTTTACCAGTCAATTAACCCATGCTATAGCAGTTGCCTTAGTTAACTCAGATGAGAAAAATTTTGATACAAATATATTCATAGGTGATTCATATAGGGATCTTACCCGTATAGCTATGATAAATGAAGATCTATGGGATAAATTATTTATGGGTAACAGGGAAAATCTTATGAAAAAGATAGAAAAATTTGAGAAGAGTTTAGATATAATAAAAAATTCTTTAAAAGAAGGAGATAGTGAATCCCTTAAAGAAGAGTTTAGAAAATCTACCGTGAGGAGAAAGGAGATATCTTAAATATGGAAAAATTACATATAAATTTAGATGAGAGATCCTATGATATTTTTATAGAAAAAGGAATATTTGAAGAGGTAGGAAAATACGTATCAAAAATCTATAAGAAGAAAAAAATAGTTGTAGTTACCGATACAAATGTAGATAAATTGTATGGAGATAAGTTATTAAAAAATTTACAAAATTCAGGTTATATACCTTCAAAGGTAGTCTTTGATGCAGGGGAAGAAAATAAAAACTTTGATACCTTGACAAAAGTATATGAAAAAATAATCGACTCAGGAATAAAAAGAGGAGATCTGCTCATAGCTTTTGGAGGAGGAGTTGTAGGCGATTTAGCAGGGTTTGCAGCTTCTACAATATATAGAGGGATAGATTTTATACAGATACCCACCACATTACTTGCTCAGGTAGACAGTAGTGTAGGAGGAAAGGTTGCAGTGGATACAAGTAGGGGTAAAAATTTAGTTGGAAGTTTTTACCAGCCCAAGATGGTAATCATCGATCCTGATCTACTTAAAACTCTGGGTGAAAGGGAAATGAGGAGCGGGATGGCCGAGGTAATAAAATACGGTGCTATCTATGACAATGAGTTTTTTGATTTTCTAATGGAGAAAGATGGTCTAAAGAGTTCTATGGAGGACATAGAAAAGATTATTAAAAAATGCTGTGAGATAAAGGCAAAAATAGTAGAGATAGATGAGATGGATCTAGGGTTACGTATGATATTAAATTTTGGTCATACTCTGGGTCATGCCATTGAAAAATATTATGATTATACAAAATATACCCACGGAGAAGCAATCTCTATAGGTATGTATGAGATAACTAGATTAGGAGAGAGATTAGGAATAACAAAAATGGGGGAATCAGAAAAAATAAAGGAAATTTTGAAAAAATATGAACTCCCTATAGAGGATAAGGTTAAACTAGAAGATCTTATAGAAATTATGAAAAGTGATAAGAAAAATATATCAGGGATATTAAATTTTATATTTTTATCTGAAATAGGGAAGGTAGAAGTAAAGAAGATAGCAGAGGAAGAGATCACCAAAAAATTATGTAAAGAAAAAAAGTGAATTTTTTTAATGAATTAAAGTTTATAAAAACTTAGGTTATTACTAATCAGATTGCGACGTCACGTTGCTTTTATAAATAATAATCTTGTAGGGTAGGAGGGTAGAAATGAAGGTAAGAATAATTCCAAACGAATTAAAAGGAGATGTGGTGATACCACCATCTAAAAGTCTAGCACATAGAGCTATAATCGCAGGTTCATTAGCTGACGGAAAGAGTGTAATAACAAACCTTAATTTTTCAAATGATATAACAGTTACAACTCAAGCTATGAAAGATTTAGGAGTAGACATAGAAATATTTGAAGATTATGAAGTTATTACAGGATCTAAAAATCTGAAAAGGATAAATAGTACTATAAATTGTGGGGAATCAGGATCAACAATTAGATTTATGATACCTATATCTCTATTAGCCGATGGAGAAGTAACCTTTGTAGGAGAGGGAAAACTAACTACTAGACCACTCAATGTATTCCATGAGATTTTTGACAAACAGGGAATAAAATATAGTCACGGTGTAGAAGAACTTCCATTAACTATTGATGGGAAATTGAAATCGGGAAAATTTGAAGTGAGAGGAGATATAAGCTCGCAATTTATAACAGGTTTACTCTATACATTGCCAAAATTAGATGGTGATTCTGAAATAATTATAACTACTAATTTAGAATCTAAAGGGTATATAGACCTAACTTTAGATGTTTTAGACAGATTCGGCATTAAAATAATCAATGAAAATTATGAAAAATTTATTGTCCTTGGAAATCAAGGTTACAAGGCACATGATTATAGGGTCGAAGGAGATTTTTCTCAGGTAGCTTTTTGGTTGATAGCGGGATTTTTAAATGATGGTATCAATTGTCTTGGAATGAATCCTAAGTCACTGCAAGGTGACAGGGAAATAATAAAAATTTTAAAAAATATGGGTGGAGATCTAACAATAGATGAAGATGTAATGAGTATAGTGGGGAAGGAATCTTTTGGAGCAACAGTTGATCTAAGTCAATGCCCAGATTTAGGGCCTATAGTGACAGTCTTAGCTAGCTTGAGTGAGGGAACTACTAGGATAATTAATGCTGGGAGGCTGAGAATAAAAGAATCTGACAGGATAACTTCTATGACAACGGAACTAAATAAATTAGGAGCTAATATAGTAGAGACAGAGAATGGAATGATCATAGAGGGAGTAAAAAACTTAAAGGGTGGAGTAGAAGTAGATGCTTGGAATGATCATAGGGTTGCTATGGCATTGGCAGTAGCTAGTAGCAGATGTGATGAACCGATTATACTTACAGGCGCAGATTCAGTAAAAAAATCATATCCGAATTTTTGGAAAGATTTTGAAAAACTAAGTGGAAATATGGAAATAATAGAGGAATAAAAAACTAAAAAAGGAGGAGTTATGGGTTCAACTTGGGGGAGAAATATAAAACTTTCATTGTTTGGGGAATCCCACGGTATAGGGGTAGGAATTACCATCGATGGATTGCCGGCAGGGGTGGAATTAGATCTAGAGTTTATAAAAATAGAGATGCAAAGACGAGCCACAGGTAAAAATGAACTTACAACTGCTAGAAAAGAAGCAGATACCTTTGAAATATTAAGTGGATATTTTAATGGTTATACTACAGGAGCACCCTTAAGTATACTGATTAGAAATAGAGATCAGCAATCGAGAGATTATAGTAAGATAAAGGATATAGCCAGACCAGCTCATGCTGATTATACTGGATATAAAAGGTATGATGGGTACAATGATTATCGTGGAGGAGGACATTTTTCAGGTAGATTGACAGCTCCCATTGTGTTTGCAGGGGCAGTGGCAAAGCAAATATTAGAGTCTAAGGGGATCTATATAGGAACTCATATAAAGAGTATAAAAGATCTGGAGGATAGAGACTTTTGTGAAGGCGATTTAAATATAGAAAAATTTAAAAAGTTATCGAAAAAACAACTTCCATTTTTAGATGAAAACTTAGAAAATATAAGCCGGGAAAAAATACTAGAAGCAAAGAGTGAATGTGACTCCTTGGGAGGAGTGATAGAATGCTCTATCATAGGGATGAAACCTGGAATTGGAAATCCATTTTTTAATTCTATTGAGAGTCAGTTAGCTGGACTTATGTATTCTATACCAGCTGTAAAAGGAGTAGAATTTGGTGCTGGGTTTGGAATAACTAATCTATTTGGAAGTAAAGCCAACGATAGTATCTATATAGACGGCAATAAAGTAAAAACTAAAACTAATAATAATGGTGGAATCTTAGGAGGAATTACGAGTGGAATGCCTATAAACTTTAAGGTAGCTATAAAACCGACACCCTCTATATCAAAGGCTCAAAAAACTATAAATATGAAAACTAATGAGGAAACAGAATTTAAAATTATAGGAAGACACGACCCCTGTATAGTTCCAAGGGCTTTAGTGGTAGTAGAAGCAATGGCCGCCATAGGAATCTTAGATTTTTTGGTGATATCTTAGGATGGTGAAAATGAAGAAATTAGATAAATTGAGGATAGAGATAGATAAGATAGATAAAGAGATGGCAGAATTATTTGTAAAAAGAATGGAAGTTGTAGAAGAAATTGCAAAATATAAGCAGAGTATAGGAATGGAAATACTAGATACAGACAGAGAAAAAATAGTGATAGAGGAAAATTCCAAAAGGGTTACAGATGAAAAACTAAAAAAATATTATGTTGAATTTTTAGAAGGAAATATGAAAATATCTAGGAGTTTTCAAAATTCTATCCTAGGGCTAGATAAAGTGGTAGGATATCAAGGGATACCGGGATCATTTAGTTATTTAGCATTAAAAACTAAATATAAAGATGAACTCCTAAACTCTTATCAAAACTTTGAAGATGTATTTACAGCATTAAAAAATGAAGAGATTGAGGTAGGAGTACTTCCCATCGAGAACTCTTATACAGGGGATATAACCGATAATTTTGATCTTATGAAAAAGTATAATGCCTACATAATAGATATTATAGAGTTGAAAATAGATCATAATTTACTTGGCATAAAAGGGGCTAAGTTAAGTGATATTAAGGAGGTTTATTCCCATGTTCAAGGATTTAAACAATCTCAAACTTTTTTAAAAGGGAGAGGTTATAAGGAGACACCGTATTACAATACAGCTATAAGTGCAAAATATATAAGCGAGACAGAGGATATAACTAAAGGTGCTATAGGAAGTGCTGAAACAGCAAAGATCTATAACTTGGATATTCTGGCAAAGAACATCAATACCCATGAGGATAACACAACTAAATTTATAGTTATTGGAAATAAATTAATTGTAAATAAAAATCATAACAGGATCATGGTAGGATTTTCTACACATAATAAATCTGGAGATCTTTCTAATGTTTTAGGAAAGTTCAGTAAATACGGAATCAATATGTTAAGTATAAAGTCAAGACCTCTTAAAGATTCTCCTTGGGAATATATTTTTTTTGTAGAGTTAGAAGGGAATTACAAGGTTCTAAAATCTTCCATAGAAGAGATAGAGAAAAAAAGTAAATACTTTGAGGTGATTGGTAGTTATGAAAAATAAATATGCTTTAATTGGAGATAAATTAGGACACAGTTATTCTCCTATAATTCATAATATGATCTTTGAAAAATTTCAGATAGATGGAGAATATTCATTATTAGAAGTAAGGTGTAATAACCTGGCAGAAGTGGTAAAAAAATTAAGAGAGGAAGAGTTGTCGGGTATTAATATAACTATTCCATATAAAACAAATATTTTGGAATATTTAGATGAGATATCTGAAGAAGCTAAAGAAATAGGAGCAGTTAATACTGTAATTTATAGGGATGGGAAGTTAATCGGGCATAATACAGATTACTATGGATTCAAGATGATAATATCTAAATTAAAATTAGAAGTGAAAAATAAAAAAAATTTTATCTGTGGTGCTGGAGGTTCAGCTAGAGCAGTGATTAAATGTTTGGAAGATCTAGGGGGAGAAAATTATTTGGTTACCAGAGATGTAGAAAAAGCCAAAATAAATTTTAAAGATTTTAAAGGTTTGAATATTATTTCATACAAGGAACGAGAGTCTATATCTGAGAAGAATTTAATAGTTAATTGCACTCCTTGTGGGATGTATCCGAATATAGAATGTAGTATACTAGATGTAGAAGAAAAAAAAGAATATCGTGCTGGGATAGATCTTATCTATAATCCTCAGAAAACTAGATTTTTAGATGGATTTAAAGTAGGAGAAAATGGTCTGTTGATGTTAGTGGGGCAGGCTATAAAAGCTGAGGAAATCTGGCAGGATAGAGAAATATCGGTGGATGATACACAGGAAATCTATGAAAAGATAAAGGAATTAATGTATATATAACAAAAAAGAGGGGGAGAAAATGGGGATTTTAGCTAAAAGATCAAAAGATAAAAACATTATAGATACGGTATTTACCATGGTAAAAAAAGCCAATGATGCTAAGGTTAAGTATGGAATAGATAGTGTAATAGATGTAACGATAGGATCTCTTTGTGATGAAAATGGCAAATTTACTATTTTTGATTCTGTAAGTGAGGTATATAAAAATTTAGATAATATGGACATAGCACCCTATGCAGAGTCATTTGTTGGAAATAATGATTATTTAAGAGAGATAAAATCATGGGTATTAGGTGAACATGAAGAAAAATTTCGTGTAGGAGCTATAGCTACTCCTGGTGGATCTGGATCTGTGAGTTCTACGTTGAAAAACATATTGGATCCTGGAGAGACACTACTTATTCCAAATATTGGTTGGGGCCCCTATAAGATAATGGCAAGGGAACATGATCTAAAAATTGAGACCTATCAATTATTCAATGAGAAAGATGAGTTTAATATCGAGAGTTTCAGAGAAAGATCATCTGAAATAATGAAATCGCAGGGAAAAGTTTTGGCCATAATAAATGACCCATGTCACAATCCCACAGGATACTCTATGAGTAAATCTGAATGGGAGAATGTTGTGAGTATTATGAATGATCTATCTGAAAACGGAAATTTCATACTTTTAAATGATGTTGCCTATATAGATTATGCTGTAAAAGGATATAAAGAAAGTCGTAAATATATGGAATGCTTTACGGATTTATCTTCTAAAAATTTAGCTGTGTTCTCATTCAGTTGTTCTAAAACCCTTACTAAATATGGTCTTCGTGTAGGGGGAAGTGTATTTATCTCAAATGAACAGAAAAATATAGATGACTATATGAGAGCCAATGAATTTACATGCCGAGGTATATGGTCAAATGTTCCTAAGGGTGGAATGAAATTATTTTCAACTATTCAAGAAAATAAAACCTTAAGGAGTAAATTAGCAGTGGAAAGAGATGGTTATGTAAAATTATTGGAAAAAAGATCTAAAATATTTTTAGAGGAAGCTTTGGCAGTAGGTTTAGAAGTTTATCCGTATAAGGAAGGTTTTTTTATTACATTAAAGATAAAAGATGAAAAGATTCAAGAAAGTATGGAAAAATTAAATCAGCAAAATATATATCCAATCCAAGTAGCACATGGTATAAGGATTGCAATATGTGGAAGTCCTAGTAAAAAATTAGAGGGTTTAGCTCAAAAAGTCAAAAATATTATAGGATAAAAGAAGAGTTCTCTATGCTAATAAAAGCATAGAGAACTCTTCTTTTAATTATTTTATTTTGTTTAGTGTAATCTTACCTTTTTCCATCTTCTCAACAATAGCAAGTGATTCTAGGTGCAAACCCTCTTTCAATAGATTTTTTCTCCCCTCTTTAAATCCCTTTTCAATAACAATACCTACTCCTATAACAGTTGCCCCACCTTGATTCACGATATCTTTAAGGCCTAGAATAGCATTCCCTGCCGATAAAAAATCGTCGATTAGGAGGATATTTTCCCCTTCATTTATAAACTCTTTAGAAACAGTTAAATTGTAATTTGTTTCCTTAGTAAATGAATACACAGTGGTAGAGTAGAAATCGTCCATAGTAATGGGTTTGTATTTTTTAGCAAACACCATAGGGACACCAAGTTCTAAAGCAGTGATCATAGCAGGAGCGATCCCGGAAGCCTCGATAGTTAAAACCTTATCTATCTTCTTACCTTCAAATTTTTTAGCGAACTCTTTTCCAACTTGGCTCATAAGTTTAGGATCTATTTGATGATTAACGAATGAGTCAACCTTTAAGATCGAATCTGATAAAGCTAACCCATCTTTTAATATAGCATCATGTAATATTTTCATAATTAAACCTCCAAAAATGTTTTAAACACCTCATATCGAGTGAAATTATTAAGAAAATATTATTCTTAAAATTACACTCATAGTTAGCTATTTACGGCAGCTAGTAGAAACTTTCTTCCTTATTAAGAAAATATATGAGAATTGATTTTATCTATATTACCATAAGATTCCTAAAAAAACAAGGAAGGATAGAAAATGAAGAGGTAAAAAAAGCAGCTAACATAAGCTAGCTGCCAGTAGGAGTTCTAATTAATAGATCTCTCTTATATTTTTTGTAGGATGGTTTTCATACTTGATTACTTTACCTTCCCAAGTTCTAATCATAATATAATCAGTTCCACGAGATAACATATATTGAGGCATTAAAGGTGTTTTACCTTGTCCCTTTGGTGCATTAACAATATAAGTTGGAATAGCCATTCCAGAAGTAAATCCTCTTAGGTATTCCATGATCTCTAATCCATCATCTACAGATGTATTGAAATGTTCAGTTCCTTGAACATGTTTTGCATGGAAGATATAATAAGGTCTACATCTAATTTTTAATAACTCTTGATTCATAAGTCTCATTACAAATTTATTGTTATTGATACCATTTAATAAAACAGCTTGATTTCCTACAGGGATTCCATTGTTAGCTAATTTTTCACATGCAGCCTTAGCTTCAGGAGTGATCTCCTTTGGATGGTTGAAATGCGTATTTAAGTAGATAGGATGATACTTCTTTATCATATCTACTAGTTTATCTGTTATTCTTTGTGGCATAGTAACTGGTGTTCTACTACCTAATCTAATGATTTCTACATGGGGGATAGTTCTAAGCTCAGCTAAGATCCATTCCAACCTATCATCAGATAGTGCCAAAACGTCTCCTCCAGTAAGTAATACATCTCTAATCTCAGGATTATTTCTGATATATTCTATGGATTCTAAAAGATCTTTATCGTGGGTAGCGTTGTCGTTCTCACCGATATTTCTTCTTCTTTGACAATGTCTACAATACATGGCACATTCATTGGTTGTATTTATGATAAGTCTATCTGGGTATCTTCTAGTGATAGTTCCCGCAGGATTAGTATATTCCTCTCCCATGGGATCAGCGTCTCCAGAATTATTATCTAATTCTACAGCTGCAGGAATACTAAGTAATCTAATAGGATCATATTTATCCTTAGGGTCTAATAAACAAGCATAGTATGGTGAAACCGCCCATCTATATTTATCTCCGACACTTTGAATTTCTTTTTTTTCTTCTTCACTTAAATCTAAGATTAAGCTTAAAGTTTTAACGTCTGTAATTCTATTGGAAAGCTGCCATTTAAAATCATTCCAGTCTTTTTCTGTAGCCCCAAAATGTTCTAAAAGGATCGTCTTTGAAATTTCAAATTGTTTTCTTACACCTTCACTCATACCAGTTGGGATAGTGTCTCTTGCGATTAAATAATCATTTATTGTACCTTTAAGTTCTTCGGCCCTGTTTAGGGAAATTTCTCTACCAGTCAAAATATCTACCTCCTAAATTCTTGAATAACACACATAAATTGTATGCGTGTGTTATATGCATATTATATATTATATAGTGTATAATATGTATAGTGTATACTACCATTATACCGATATGGACATAATATGTCAAATTTTGATAGGTAAAACAAATAATGCATACTACATAAAATTGATATTTTATATAGTATGATGATCCTTTTGATTATCTAGTGATAAGGGTTAAAGACTTTTAAAATTTGTCATAAGGAGAAAGTTTGGGGTATAATTAGTTTGAATTGGTTTTAATTTATTGTAAGTGATAGGAGGGATCGGAGATGAATAATCAATATTTGATGGAGATAATGGAAGTCTATAAAAGGATAAAACCGACAATAGAAGATAGGATAGATGGGTATAAGGAAATTTGGTTTAATGGAAACAATGAGGATGTTCATGTGGAATTAGCTTTTTGTATTCTGACCCCTCAGTCTAAGGCAAGAGGAGCAGAAAAGGCAATAAATGGAATGCTCAAAGCTGAAGTATTTTGGGCTGGGATGGAAGATGATTTGATACCGTATCTAAATGTAGTGAGGTTTAAAAATACCAAAGCAAAAAACCTGGTGACTCTTCGGGAATTTATGAAAGATGAAGAGGGGAAGATAATCACTAAGACATTGGTAGACAAGATAGGTGACGTATTTGAAAAAAGAATTTGGCTAGTAAAAAATATCAAGGGAATAGGGTATAAAGAGGCTAGTCATTTCCTCAGAAATATAGGGTTTGGAGATGAAATAGCCATCTTAGACAGGCATATATTAAAAAATATAATGAGATTAGGAGTGATCGATGAAATTCCTAAAACTATAACTCCTAAAAAATATTTAGAGATAGAGAAAAAAATTGAAAAATATTGCAGAGAGATAGAGATTCCTATGGACCATTTTGATCTATTGTTATGGTATTTAGAGGCAGGGGAAGTGTTTAAGTAAACCTATCGAAAAACAAAGGATTATGTTATAATATATGGGATTAAGTTTTATATGTAAAAGACGTTAGATGGAGGGAATTAATGAGTAAGAAAAAAGCCACAATAATAACATATGGCTGTCAAATGAATGTAAATGAGACTGCTAAAATGAAGAAATTATTAGAGGAAAATGGATATGAGATGACTGATGATATCCACGATTCAGATGCGGTATTTTTAAATACATGTACCGTAAGAGGTGGAGCAGCAGGAAGGATAGAGGGGAAATTAGGGAACCTGAAAACTATAAAGAATGCAAGAAAAACTAAGATGATAATCGGCGTAACAGGTTGTGTAGCTCAAGAGGAAAAGGAACACATCCTAGAAAGAGCACCCTATGTAGATATAGTTATTGGGAATCAAAATATAGCACAGTTACCAGAAATTATGGAGAAAATATTAAAGGGAGAGGTAGTTCATGCAGTAGTGACTGACAAAGAAGATGAATTGCCGCCTAGAATAGATGCTAACTTTGGAGATGGGATTTCAGCTTCTGTAGCCATAAACTATGGATGTAATAATTTTTGTACATATTGTATAGTTCCATATGTAAGGGGACGCGAAAGATCGGTTTCCATGGAAGATATAGTGAATGATGTAAGGAAATATGTAAAAAAAGGATATAAGGATATTTTATTATTAGGACAGAATGTGAACTCCTATGGAAAAGATTTTGATAATAACCATGAGATTAATTTTGCTAAATTATTGAACGAAATTTGCCAAATTGAGGGAGAGTACTGGATTAGATATGTTTCACCGCATCCAAAAGATCTGACTTTAGATGTATTGGAAGTAGCTGCTAAATATCCGGAAAAAATAGCTCGGAATATGCATCTACCAGTGCAGTCGGGATCAACTAATATGTTAAAAGCAATGAATAGAAAGTATACTAGGGAAGATTATCTAGCCTTAGTAGGAAGGATAAAAGGTGCACTGCCAGATATATCACTTACTACAGATATCATAGTAGGATTTCCTGGGGAGACAGAGGAAGACTTTTTAGAAACCATGGATCTAATCAAACAGCTTAAGTATGAAAATGCTTACATGTTTATGTATTCTATCAGAGAGGGAACTCCAGCAGCAACGATGAAAGGTCAGATTTCAGAGGAAATCAAAAAATCCAGACTGCAGAGGCTGATGGATGTTCAAAATGAAAATGCAAAGGAATGCAGTTTGAGTTATGTAGGCAAGACTGTAAAAGTTTTAGTAGAAGGCACTAGCCATAGAAATAAGGAAAGAATGACAGGAAGGATAAGTGCAAATAAAGTAGTCATCTTTGAAGGTGACAGTTCTTTGAAGGGAACTTTTGTAGACGTTAAAATTGTAATGGCAAAAACATGGACTTTATACGGCGAGTTAGCATAAAACAGAGGTGAGAAGATGTCGTACGTATACATATTAATCTTTGTGATATTAGCAGGATTTATAATAGTGGTCGGTAAAAAATTAAGTTTATATGGAGATGCCATAGGTGACTTGATGGGGATAGAAAAATCCTGGATAGGGATCGTGATGTTAGCAGCAGTAACCTCACTGCCAGAGATGGTTACAAGTATCAGTGCTACCCTTATGGGAAACCCTCAAATGGCCGTATCAAATATATTTGGTAGTAATTTATTTAATATATTCGTAGTATTTATACTTGATATATTTGTATTGAAATCTACTTCTTTTTCATCCAAGGTAAGCAGTAGAAACTTTATGGCTGGTTTTTGGTCTATAATTTTAACGTTAATATTTTTATTGGGATTTTCGTTCCCAACAGAGGAAATAATGAATATTAGTTTATTTTCCTTGATAATTTTAGGAGTTTACTTTATAGCAATGAAATCGATCTATATTTATGAACATCAGAAAAATGACGAATTTAGTCAAAAATTGGAGGAAGAGATAAAGGAATTCCATGAGGTAGAAGAAAATGGGATAAGTTTACCTCAGGCAAAAAAGGGATTTGCTATGAGTGCATTTTTTATAGTTATTTTAGGTACTGGGCTTAGTTTTGTGGGAGATAAAATTGCTAACACACCATTCTTTGGAATTGAATTAGGGGAATCTTTTGTAGGACTTATGTTAATAGCTCTAGCAACATCTTTACCAGAATTAACTGTAAGTATTGAAGCAATTAAATTAAAGTCATATGACATGGCTGCTGGAAATTTATTGGGAAGCAATATATTTAATATAATGATTATATTTATTACAGATCTATTTTTAAGGGATCAAAATATATATCAATCATTGGGTGGGTTTCATAAGTTAACAGCTATATTTTCTATGCTGATACTTTTAGTATTTATGATGGGAATTATGTTTAAAAATAAAAAAAGAAGATATGATACATATATTATTGGATTAGTTTACTTTGTAGCAATGTATATACTATATATAAAAAGGTGATGATGAATTTGACAGATTTAAGTGGATTACTCCTTTCAGAATTAAGGGAGATAGCTAAAAAATTAAATATAGATAAATCTTATGAATATAAAAAATTGGAATTGATTGAAAAAATAAGCGAATATATAAGGGAAAGTGACGGACATACCATAGCTTGGGGTAGGATAGAAGTGTTTGCTGAAGGGTATGGTTTTCTCCGTGAAACCAATGTGGAAAAGGATGTATATATATCTTCTACACAGATAAGAAAATTTAAGGTTAGAAATGGTGATATAGTTTTAGGTGAAGCCAGAGTTCCAGTGGAGACAGAGAAAAACTATGCCATGAGAAAGATTCTCCTGATAAATGGAGATAATTTAGAAAAAGCAGAAAATCGTGTACCATTTGATGAGTTAATTCCGGCATATCCGGATGAAAAAATCCTCTTAGGAGGAAGTGGAGATATATCAGGAAGAGTTATTGATTTGATTGCACCGCTAGGAAAAGGACAGAGAGGTCTTATTGTAGCTCCTCCAAAAGCTGGTAAAACCATGCTAATAAGTAATATTGCTAATAGTATAATAAAAAATAATAAGGATTTAGAAGTATGGATATTACTTATAGATGAAAGACCTGAAGAAGTAACAGATATAAAGGAAACAGTTCATGGAGCTAAAGTTTTTTCGTCTACCTTTGATGAAGATCCCAGAAACCATATTAAGGTAACTGAAATGGTTTTAGAGAAAGCTAAGAGAATATTGGAAGATGGAAAAGATATTGTAATATTAATGGATTCTATAACAAGACTTGCAAGAGCTTATAATATTGTGATACCATCTAGTGGGAAGCTTATATCTGGTGGGATAGACCCAACAGCTCTATATTATCCAAAGAAATTTTTTGGATCGGCGAGAAACATTCGTGGTGGTGGAAGTTTGACCATCTTAGCTACAGCTTTGATAGATACTGGAAGTCGGATGGATGATGTTATTTTTGAAGAATTTAAAGGTACTGGAAATATGGATATCCATCTAGACAGGACTTTAGCGGAATTAAGAATATATCCAGCTATCGATATAAAAAAATCAGGAACAAGAAAAGAGGAGTTATTGATTGAAGCTGATAAACTCTCAACAATCTGGAAAATTCGTAGATATCTTAGTAAATTTAGTGCCGCTGAAAGTTCTAAACAACTAATAGACACTATAAAGAAAACAAAAAATAATGAAGAATTATTAAATTATTATTCGAAAGGAGAAGCAAAAAATTGAATAAAAAAATAAAAAAGCTTCTCATAGTTTTATTGATATTCAATGTATTTTTAGCATATAATACTATTAAAAAACTTGAAAAAGAAGTTGTTAATTTAAATGATTTTACAGATTACTATACTGAATCAGAGGCAGATAATGGTGGTTACCAGCTGTTAAGTTCTAATTTTAAAGTATATGAAAAAAAATATACCGTTGTAAGTAAAAAAATAAAAAAAGAATCAAAAACAAGAGCAAAGATCACATATTATAAAGTGAAATCAGGGGATACATTAGGTGGAATTGCCAATAAATTTGGGCAATCGCAGACTGTCTTAAAATATAACAACTCGAATATGGGAAAGTATCTAAAAATTGGAGAAAAACTTAAAATTACCAGAGGTAACTCCATAGCTTATAAGGTGATTAAGGGCGATTCTCTCTCAAAGATAGCTTTAAAATTTGGGAGAACTGTAAGGGAATTAAAAACTACCAATAATTTAACATCGAGTACAGTTCGTGTAAATCAAATGTTAATAATAAATAATCCCAAGGTAGATCTAGCTAGAATTACCAGGGCCAAGAAAGGGTTCAATGTATACTGGCCAACAGCATGGAAAGGTGTTACAAGTCCCTATGGTAGAAGATTTCATCCTGTATTGAAAAGATGGATAGGTCATATGGGGGTAGATTTACGAGCTCATTATGTAAATGTAAAAGCTGCGGAAAATGGAACGGTTACATATGCAGGATGGATGAGTGGATACGGTAAGATAGTTATTGTTAAACATTCTAAAGGTTATGAAACTAGATATGCACATTTAAATAAGATAAAAGTAAAAAAAGGTCAGAGGATAAATAGAGGTCAACTTATTGCAGAAAGTGGAAAAACTGGACGGGTAACAGGTCCTCATCTTCATTACGAGATAAGAAAATATGGTACTCCTATAAATCCAATGAAATATTTCAAATAATTGCTACCTAAGAGTAGCATTTTGCCGCCTTAGCTCACTAGGTAGAGCAGTACCATGGTAAGGTAGAGGTAGCCGGTTCGACTCCGGCAGGTGGCACCAAACTATAATATAAGACTATTAGGTCAAAAAAAAATAATTAAAAAATAAAGGAAATTAATCCTTGATTTTTTTTAATTATTTTTTATGCCTTTGGAAGCATTACACTGGCTTCTCCATCAATTACTATCTTGCCATCTTGATTTGTGCAAGTAGTTCTTAGAGTAGCTTTATCATTTCGACCTTCCTTAAGATCGATAATTTCAGCTTTAACTTCTAAAGTATCTCCTAAATAAACTGGAGCTAAAAATTTAATAGTCTGTCCTAAATATATAGTTCCTTCACCAGGGAATTTTGTCCCTAGAATAGATGATATATAAGATACTCCTAACATCCCATGAGCTATCCTCTTTTTAAACATAGTAGTTTTAGCATATTCCTCGTCTAGATGAACAGGATTATGATCTGTACTTACATCTGCAAATTTTTCTACATCTACAGCTTCTACGAGTTTATTAAAACTATAAGAATCTCCGATTTTTAATGATTTTATCATATTTAAACCTCCATTACTTTTATATCATCTGCCAAGATCAATTTTGCAGGTGTATTAGCTATTACATCTTCTATAGTATTGTATGGACCGATCTCTTTTAGTAATAATCCATCAGGTGTTACTTCGATAACTGCCATCTCTGTGATGATTAAATTTACCTGGTTAGCAGCAGTTAGAGGCAATGTACAGAGTGGAAAAATCTTTGGTTTACCCTTTGCAGTATGTTCCATGGAAACTATTACTTTTTTTGCTCCTACAACAAGGTCCATAGCACCACCCATTCCGGGAACCATTTTTCCAGGAATTATCCAGTTAGCAAGGTTACCTTTTTCATCTACCTGTAATGCTCCTAGGACAGTCATATCTACATGACCTCCACGGATTACAGCAAAAGACATAGCAGAATCAAAGAACACTGCACCATCTAAGGTAGTGATGGGCATTCCACCTGCATTGACAAGATCTTTAATCTCTTCTCCCTTTTGGGGGGCAGGACCTACTCCTATAAGACCATTTTCTGATTGAAAAATAATATCCATACCATCTGGAACATAGTTAGCAACAGCAGTAGGGAGACCTATACCAAGATTAACAACATCTCCATCATGTAGTTCTTGAGCAACTCTTTTAGCAATAATTTCTCTAATTAATTTTTTATCCATTATAATCACTTCCTACTATATGATCTACAAAAATTCTAGGTGTAACAACTTCATTTGGATTGATACTACCTACTTCTACTATATTTTCAGCTTCGACTATAACTATATCAGCAGCTGTAGCCATAAGAGGGTTAAAGTTTCTAGCGGTATTGGCATAGATAATATTACCTTTGGTATCCACAGTATGTCCTAAAAGGATAGCAATATCCGCTCTCAGAGGTTTTTCCAAAAGAAATTGTTTACCATCTACCTCTATTATTTGTTTACCATCTGCGACGATAGTACCTAGACCAGTAGGAGTAAGAACACCACCTAAACCAGCCCCTCCAGATCTGATTCTCTCTGCCAAAGTACCTTGGGGAACTAGCTCAACTTCAATCTCTTTTTCATTCATCTGTCTACCAGTTTCTGGATTTGTACCAATGTGTGATGTGATTACTTTTTTAACCATATTGTTATAGATAAATCTGCCCACACCACTATCTTTTATTCCTGTATCGTTAGATATAATAGTCAAGTTTTTCACACCTTTTTTTACAATGGCATCTACGATAGTGTGAGGTGTTCCGGTACCTAAAAATCCTCCCACCATGATGGTCATTCCATCTTCTATTTTAGATACTGCATCTGCAATATCAATTATTTTTTTAGACATAAACTTGTTTCCTCCTTTTTTATTTTAAGATATTAAATCTATAGAAACATTAAAACCAGTGAAATTATGACACCGGAGTAAATAAGTACTACCAAACAATAACCCATTATATCTTTAGCGCCTAAGCCTGCAATAGCGAGAGCAGGAAGAGCCCAGAATGGTTGTATCATGTTTGTCCATGCATCCCCCCATGCTATTGCCATGGCGGTTTTTGCTGCTGGAATACCTAGAGCAGCACCAGCAGGCATCATTATCGGAGCCTGAACTGCCCATTGACCTCCACCAGATGGAACGAAGAAGTTAACAAGCCCTGCACTTAAAAAAGCAAAGAAAGGGAAAGTCGTTTCAGTTGAAATATTAACAAACATTTGAGACATGGCTCCAGCAATAGAAACTCCATGTGCACCTTGTCCAACCATGATACCCATAATACCTGCATAGAAAGGGAATTGTAATATGATTCCAGAAGCTCCTGTTGTAGCTTCTTTAATTGCATTTAAAAATTTTCTAGGTGTACCGTGTAGTATAATTGCAGTGAATAAGAATACAAAATTAACTATATTTAAGTTTAATACAAATCCATTTTTCATAAAATATGAAATTATATAAGTATAACCCATTATTCCTAAAAATAGAGAAATAACTTTATTGTTTTCTATTTTTTCTGCTGGTGTCATAGTAGCAAAATTTATTTTTTCTTCTGGAATCTCTATGAGAAGATCATTGTCTATAGTTATAACATCATCTTTTTTTGGATGCATAGCTCTATTGACAAAGGGTAAAGTAACAAATAAAATAGCTAAGATAATCAAATTAGTCGATGAAAAAATAGTCATAGATGTAGGAATCGCAGCTGTAACAGCACCAGCAGTTGCACTTTCTAGACCATCACCAGATGCAAGTTTTAAAGGGATTGAAGCTGATAACCCCCCATGCCATACTAAAAACCCAGTATACGCAGAGGCAATCAATAATCGATAATCTACACCTTTTACTTTTTTAGCAATTTCTTTAGCAAATATAGCCCCAATTACGAGACCAAAACCCCAGTTGATAAATGAAGCTAATACAGAAACTACAGTAACTCCTATTATGGCTTGAGATGGATTTTTTAATTTACCGGCCATGGATGATAAGGTTCTTTTAAAGAATGGAGAATTAGCCATAGTATGCCCTGTAACTAATACTAAAGCCATCTGCATAGCGAAAGATAATAAACTCCAAAATCCATTGGTCCAGTCATTGATAATAGACATAGGAGATTGTTTAGTAATAGGGATTGCAATCAAAAAAACTATAAATGTCAAAATGGCACAAAATATAAATGGATCAGGTAGATATTTTTGTATTAATATTACACAAAAATTTGTAAATTTTTCAAAGATATTCTTTTGTTTACTACCTGTTTCATTAACTGCTGTTTTATTCATAGAATCTACTCCTTTTAAATTTAAAAAACAATAAAAGTATTTAAATTTTTACGAAAAACTCTAAATTTCATGAAAAAAGTGTAATTCGTAGTCAAATGTTTTTATTATACTATCAAAAACATTAAATCACTTATATCTAAGTTAAATTTAATGTTTTTTTTAATATAATGTAAAAACAATATAAGTATACTTCATTATCCTTAAAAGTAAAGAAACAATCTTATTATTTTTCTTTTGGAAACCCTAAAAATAGATTATTATCTATGGTTATAACACCATCTTTTAAAAAGAAATTTAGGTTTATAAAAACAGAAAAAAGTAACAAGAAAAAGTTCTTGTTACTTTTTTCTGTTTTTTATTTTAAAAAGTTTTATTATTATACTAACTTTCTTTTCACCATTTCTTCTACAATAAATGTTGCTACATCATCTGCATATTTTCCAGGTCCGAATCCGGCATCATAACCTAATTCTTTAGCTAGTTCATGGGAGATCCTAGGACCTCCAGCAATAAGTACTACCTTATCTCTGATTCCTTCAGCCTCCATCAATTCTACTAGATGAGTCAAGTTTTGGATATGGACATTTTTTTGAGTAACTGTTTGAGAAACTAGTAGTGCATCAGCTTTTAACTCGATGGCTTTTTTGATGAACTCCTCATTTTCTACCTGAGATCCTAAGTTATAAGCTTCGATCCCTTTATATCTTTCAAGACCGTAGTGACCAGCGTATCCTTTCATATTCATAATAGCATCTATTCCTACTGTATGAGCGTCAGTTCCTGTACTAGCTCCTAGGATAACTATATCTCTTTTAATATTTTCTTTGATAAAGTTTTGTACTCCGTACATATCCATAGTCTCTACATCTACTGTTTCTACATGGATCTCATCATAATCTACAGTATGGTTCAATGATCCGTAAACTACATAGAATGAGAAGTGAGTGTCTAAAGCTTTATAATGAGAAACAGCCGGTTCAAGTATTCCCATTTTTCTAGCCAATTCTTTAGCTGCTTCAGCACCTTTTTCATCAGCAGGAACTGGTAAAGTCAGACTGATCTGTACCTTTCCATCATTCATAGTATCTCCATAAGGCTTTAATTTTTTTAGGTCTAACGTAGTATCAAAACTTTTATCTTCAGTTGAATATAATCCTCCACTCATTATTTGTCACCTCCAATCATTAGTTCCATAAATGGATTAAAGTATGTAGTATCCTTTACAAATACTCCATTTAACCCTTTTCCACCATCAATAGGTCTTTTAATACCTGCGAATTTACCTTTTTGAAGGGTATCAAACATTCCTGTTGTTTCGATCTCTTTGATTAGGTCTCTACCTTTTTCAAGAACTTCCTTGGCACGATTCACAATTATTCCATCTTTTTTAAATGTTATTTCAGAACCAAAATCTTTCATATTTTTGAATATATATTGAGCATTATCGATGGCAAGAGCTCTATCAGACATAAATGGAGTATGGATAGCTTCGGTCATGATTCCCATCAGATGAAGTCTTTGTCCTGTCATAATAGTGACCATATTAAAGAGAGTATCCTGTACGTGTCCCTTGAAGATATCTCCAGTCATAAATTTTGTAGGAGGCATGTATTTTAAAGGTGCTTTTGGAAATATTTCTCTAGCCATTTGAGCTTGAGATAGTTCTAACAAGAATCCATTTTCTGTATCTGGATGGATCTCAAATGCATGTCCTAACCCTTGCTGTTCTTCAGGCAGATTAGCAAGAAGTGCAAACTGTTCATTTATAAATTGAGAAGCTAATACTGTATGAGCTTCCTCTATTGCGTCTGCTGTAGTAAGGTAGTTATCCTCACCGGTATTGATGATTACCCCTGCAAATCCATTGATGATTCTAGAAAAATATTGATCTACAAATGTTCTTTTCATGTTGATATCTCTGAATAAAATTCCATAAAGAGCATCATTTAACATTACATCTAGTCTTTCAAATGCTCCCATAGCAGCGATTTCAGGCATACATAGACCAGAGCAGTAGTTACAAAGTCTAATATATCTACCTAATTCTTCTCCTACTTCGTCTAGTGCCTTTCTCATTATTCTAAAGTTTTCTTGGGTAGCTAATGTCCCGCCAAATCCCTCTGTAGTAGCTCCAAAAGGTACATAGTCTAATAAACTTTGACCTGTACTTCTGATAACAGCGATGACATCTGCCCCTTGTTTAGCAGCAGCTACAGCTTGAGTTACATCTTCATATATATTTCCAGTGGCTACAATAAGGTATAAAAGTGGCCCTGTTTTGTCTCCAAATCTTTCTAAATAAGATTCTCTGTCCTTTCTGTTGTTTGCAATTTTATCAGTGTTTTCACGAGCAATTTTGTCTATAGCTAATTTTATTTCAAAAGCATCATGGGTAGATATTTTCCCCAGATTCAATTCTCCGTGAGATATTTTTTCAGCAATCTCTTGAGGTGAAAGGCCAGTTTCTACCATGGCATTTCCAATATAGTGGGAAACTCCTAAAGTAAGGTTTCCCTCTTTTTCAATATGTTCTACCACTATATTTGGTAAAGGTACTTCAAATTTATCTATTCCGTCTATACCAAGTAAACGACAAATTGTTCTTTCTACCGACACTGTTGAGTGATCATCTATATAAGTTTGTACATCTAAGGCGATATTTTTAGCGGATTTTCTAGTCTCTGCCACTACATCCCAGTCTAAGTGTAATTTTGAATTTTGCATATTATTTTCCCCCATGACTCTACCTTTTTAATACTCTCTACTATATAAGTCTTTCTCCCTATTGGGGGGGAGAGTGCCGACAGGCGAGAGAGGGTTAAAGAGTTAGTATAAATTTTTTATTATATCTTTTAAATCCCCATCGATTCCAATTAAAGTTGCTACATTGAGTGCATCCTTTGGAACTTCAAGGTTAGAATGAATCTTTTCTATGGAATAATCCATATGTTTTTGGATCAGAGAGATTGAATTTTGATTATTTAGATCAATCTTTCTTTTTAAGCTATCAAAATCTATATTCTTTAATCCAACAACTTGATAATGAGGAGTCGAATCATCGACTACACCATCATAGTGAGTTGCCATGATTGAAAAACTGTTAAACTGTTTCATATAATTTGATAATCCCCTTACAAACTTTTTACCTTCACTTGGGTTGGTACCCCGGGCAAATTCATCTAGTGCAATAAATCCCCTGTCATAGGTTTTTAGACACCCTGTAATTTCTTTAAGTTTCATTATTTCAGCTCCAAAACTGCTGAGCCCTTTGGAAACGTCTTGAATATCATCGGATAAAAACTGTATAAACTTTAATATAGGAATAGTCGCATAGTCTGAAAAAACGTAAAAGCCCATTTGTGCAAGGATGAGATTGAGAGTAAGGGTTTTTAAAATAACACTTTTCCCTCCCATATTGGCTCCTGTTAAGATAGTATTACCAGTTTTTAATAGGATATCTAATTTTTGAAATTCTTGGTTTTTAATTTTTAAAGTTTCTAAAATTTCTGGATTAAACATTCCGACAAATTCGATGTGTTCGCCTATTTCAGGTCTGTTAGCACCATATTTTATAGCGAGTTTTGCTTTAGCTAAGGTGAAATCAATATTTGCAACCTTGTCGATATCTATAAGAATATCGGCGGTATAAGAAATTAGTTGTCTGCTTATCTCTATTTTGGTTTTAGATTCTTCACAATTTTCTAAAATAACGATCTCTCTTCTCTCTTCCTTTAGTTTTATCTGTAGTTCGTTATCTGTAGTTGAAAAAATTAATTTTTCAATTTCTGACTTTTTATTTCTGATCTCTTTTAATTTTTCTGAATATTCATTATAGATATGAAAGGTAGGTATTTTTTTTGATCCTGGATCTAAAATATCTATAATAGGACTTAAATCAACAAGATGAAAATCTTTTAAAAATATATCATTTGAAATACTTTTAATCTCCATAAAGATCATGGTATTTATCTTTAACTCAAATAATTCAACCTCATCTAAAATTCTTCCTTTTTGAAGATTTAAAACTATATTGTATATGTTTTTTAACTTCATAAGGAACAGTTCTACTTTTTGGATCTCTTTTTTATTCTGCTCGCATATTTTTATAAAAAATTCTAAATGATCAAAAATTTTTTCTAAAGTTTCAGCTTCTTCTATGGGAACGATATCTCTTTTTTTTTGGTTACCATATGGAGATATTGTAGCCAGATTATTTGTGAGATATTCCAATCCAATTTTTTCTTTGTTTTTAAGATCAAGGTATCTCATAGTTTTCCTCCTACAATATCTACAACATCTATATCTATAGATGTTTTTAATAGTTTACAAAATTTTTCACTCTCAAATGAATGTCCATAAGGGGATGTGGGATTGCAGGTCAAATATAGAAGGTTAATGCTGTCTAATACCTCTAACTTGACCGGTATCATAGATAATTTATGGTATATATTAGAATCTATAAAAATTTTTGTTCCATCTTCTATGACGATCGTAAAATTTTTAAACAACTCTCTATTTTGTATGATAGATTCTATCAATCCCTTGGATACAGCACCTCCTAAAACTAAAATTTTATGATTAGGTTTGACTGCATCTACTATCTCCCTATGAGAATTGAGGGAAGTAAGGAGGTCTAAGACCTCTATATTTGATTGGGTATCTATAAACCCAATTTTTCCCATTTTTAATATTTGTCTGGCTAAATCTACTATTTCTTCAGAGCATTTTGGTAACTGTAACATCTCTACATTGTGACGACTCTCCTCTACAACTCTTGTCAAATCTGGGGAAAAACTAGCTCCAGTAGCTAGTATAGTGGCTTCTGAAACTAAATTTCCTGCACTGCCTTTTCTACTAAGTGCACCATCAATGAGGACTAAGTCACATCCAAAACCTAGCATAAGATCTCTTACTTTTATAAGAGCTGAATTGTAGGAGGGGCCAGCTACATCTACAAATCCGTTGCTGAGTGCCCTCATAATTATTATTTCACCCATAGGGGTGGAGATCCCTGTGGTAGCTAGAATTTCCTTGGTTATATCACATTTGCAGAGTAAATTTTTAGCTGTCGCAATTAGACTCCCCTTTTCTACATAAATTTTAGGTTTATGTGTATTGGTTACTCTGTCACAGTCTTCACCATCACGTCCAATAGAAGTAAGGCCGATAACTTTAGTTCCCTTTAAATTTTTTAGTATATAATTTAAAGTGGTAGTTTTCCCTGAATTTTTTTCCATTCCGATAATAGATACACTATTATAAGGGAAAAGGGAAGTAATGATCTTCTTAGTGTTCATTTCTAATATGTCTATCAAGTACTTTAGGTTCAATGGCTAATTGTTTACCATCTAAAAGTTTAGCTATTCCGATATGTTGTTTCTCTTCTTGACAGTGTTTGCAGTTACATTTCTCTTCATAAGGTTTTGGTTCTGTATATGTTGTGATAACTCCTTCAAAGTTTCTAAGAACAACTCTTTTTGGACTTTGAGAGATAATATATTGTGGCATAACCGGAATCTTACCTCCTCCACCAGGAGCGTCTACAACAAATGTTGGGATTGCATATCCAGATGTATGTCCACGAAGACCTTCTATAATCTCGATTCCTTTAGATACTGAAGTTCTGAAGTGTTCTAATCCTACTGAAAGGTCACACTGATAAATATAGTAAGGTCTTACTCTTATAGCTACTAGGTCATGTACTAATTCTTTCATGATATGAGTACAATCATTTATTCCTCTAAGTAAAACCGATTGATTTCCTAGTGGAATTCCAGCATCAGCCATGAGTTCACATGCAGCTTTAGAAGCAGATGTTATCTCATCTGAATGATTGAAGTGAGTATTTAACCAAATTGGATGATATTTTTTCATCATATTTACTAACTCAGGAGTAATTCTTTGAGGTAATACAACTGGAGTTCTAGATCCTATTCTTATAATTTGTACATGAGGAATAGCTCTCAATCTTTTGATAATATACTCTAATTTTTCATCTGAGATAAGTAGAGCATCTCCTCCAGAAAGTAATACATCTCTGATCACAGGAGTCTTAGCGATATAATCAATAGCTGTATCTATCTTTTCCATTCCTAAAGCAGCATCTGTTTGACCAGCAAATCTTCTTCTAGTACAATGCCTGCAGTACATAGAACACATATCTGTAACTAATAATAATACTCTATCTGGATATCTATGAGTAAGTCCTGGAACCGGTGAATCCTCATCCTCATGTAGAGGGTCATCTAAATCAGCGTCTGATTTATGTACTTCAGCAGCTGTAGGAATTGCCTGTTGTCTTACTGGACATTTTGGATTTTTTGGATCAATTAAAGTTAAATAATATGGAGTGATTCCCATTCTAAGGATAGAGTTAGCTGTTTTTACTCCCTCTTCCTCTTCTGGTGTTAGGTCAAAATATTTTTTTAAATCTTCTAAAGTTTCGATTCTATTCCTTACTTGCCATTGCCAGTCATTCCACTCTTCGTCACTCACATTTGGAAATAATTCTTTTCTTCTAATCTCATAGTTTAAATTTATCATAATTCTGTTGCCTCCCCTTTTATTTTTTATACGTATAATTTTTCAAATAAGTTTCTGATAGTTTTAGATTCACGTATAATATTTAATGTAAGTTCAGCATGCCCTTTAGCATATCCATTTCCTACGATCATTTGTACGTCTTTTCCTACACCTTCAGCTCCTAGAGCTGCTTTTGTAAATGATGTTGCCATAGAGAAGAAATAAACTATCCCATCGTCCTTTGTAATAAGGATAGATGACATCTCTGTATTAGCTACATTTACATTATTAATGACTACATCACACATATCGTTCCCTGTGATCTCTTTTACTTTTTCATAAATTTCAACAGGTTTAGTAGCGTCTGCAATAATTACATGGTGAGCTAAATTCATATCAAGGATTCTTTTTGCATTTTCTTCACTGTATTCAATTACGATAACTTTACCAGAATCTCCAGCATTTATCATGGCTTGATAAGCACATAAAACACCAGATTTTCCGCCTCCGCCGATAATACAAACTGTGTCACCTTCTTTAACTAATCTTTCTACCTGAGCAGGAGCACAGGCTACATCCAGTGCAGCTAAAGCTAGTTTTTCAGGGATATCTGTAGGTAAAATAGAATAGAGACCAGTTTCAAACAAGACAGCTTGCCCATCTATATCAACTTGATCGTTAGACATATTTATATTTTTGATTTTATCGATCTTTAATGGTGTAAGAGACAATGAAACTAAGGTAGCTAATTTATCTCCTACTTTTAAAGATTTATCAGGAAAATCAGAACCGATCTCTTTAACAACACCGATCAACATTCCTCCAGATCCAGTTACTGGATTTTGCATCTTTCCTCTCTCCTCTACAATCTCATTGATCATAGCAGTCATCTTATCTACATCTTTATTGCATACTTCCTTTATTTGTGTGAATGATGCTGAATCTATATTTAATGTCATTACATCTAATAATAACTCATTATTTTTAATTGTCATTGTGTTATCAATTTTTAATGCAGCCTGTGGCATAGTTCCCATAGGTTCTATTACTCTGTGTGTTCCAAATGGACATCCTTTTATCATTTTTATCCCCCTTATAATCCTAATATAGCTCTTGCTTCTGCTGGTGTGGCTATTTCTCTCCCTAGTTCCTTGGCAATTCTTACTACCTTAGCTACTAAGACACCATTAGATTCTGCCAAGACACCTTTTTCTAAATAGATATTATCTTCAAAACCGACTCTCACATGACCACCACTTATGATAGCTGCTGTAGCCAATGAAAATTCAAATCTTCCAAGACCGGCAACGGAATAAGTAGAATCACAAGGTAAACTTTCTTTCAAAAATAAG
Organism: Psychrilyobacter sp.; assembly: GCF_037132775.1. GTDB lineage: Bacteria > Fusobacteriota > Fusobacteriia > Fusobacteriales > Fusobacteriaceae > Psychrilyobacter. The sequence goes on along the minus strand of NZ_JBAHZY010000132.1, from coordinate 42,744 downwards.
AAGTCTCTTAATTCTCCTCCAATACCACCGTTAACTCCCATTACAAAACTAAAGTGCATAGGCGACTTAATGAATCCTTTTTTGTTTAGCCTGATAGCCATCTCAATCATAGATTTGTCAAAACACTCCAATTCAGGTTTGACACCTCTTTCTATCATCTTTTCACCAAATTCTTTGATGGTATTCTCTGTATTGGTAAAGACATCGTTTCCACCGAAATTTAAAGTCCCACAATCTAGTGTTGCCATCTCAGGAGATAGTTCTATAGGCTGTAATCTCTCTGCGTTAGTCATTCCAACAGCTCCACCAGTAGATGGCTGGACAATAACATCTGGACATTTTTCTTTTATAGCATCTATACATAATTTAAATCTTTCTTTTGATTGAGTAGGAGTGCCGTCATCCTCTCTGACGTGAAGATGTATGATACTAGCTCCCTCTATATATGCTCCATAGGCTTCTTTTACAATCTCTTCTACAGTATAAGGAATATTAGGATTGTGCTCCTTAGTACCTTCGGCTCCACATATGGCAGCTGTTATGATTAATTTTTCCATCTTTGCCCCCTAATTTCTTTGTTTATCTTTAGGTGTAACACAAGTTCCAGTGGCTTTGCAGACAATAACTGCTTCCTCTAAGACTTCACATGCAGAATCACTGATATCAGGTCTAGGAACGATTACCTTTCTAGCTTCAAAAACCATCCTTCTAGATGTATTACCAACTTTTTCTATATAACCTACGGCTTCGATAAAATCACCAGCATATACTGGTGCCATAAATTCAACGTTGTCATAGGCTTTGAATAAACCTTCATCGCCATCTTGTCTGATAAGAAGTTCAGTAGCTACATCTCCAAATAAACCTAGCATTCTAGCACCGTCTACTAAATTACCACCATAATGAGCATCGTGGGTACTCATCCTCAATCTAATCATTACTTCTTTCACAATTCATTCCCCCTCTTTTATTTTTGTATTAAAAAAACACCTACCTATGATTTCAGACAGAAAATTACCAAGAACTAAAAGAAATAGCTCTCCACAACTAAAGTTGTGACAGTCAAGATGGATTCTCCCATATTGACCAAGGTTAGTTCAATTAGATCCAACCTTTCGGCAATTAAGTCCTTCACTCACAGTATTCAAGATCTATTGATCTGTTGAATAATCTGAGCTACCACAATAAATGCTCCTCTATTATATATTTTATTTATGTTACCTATCTAAAAAAATGAAAATTCATTCATAGATTCATTCTAATACATTTTTACTATAGAAAGAACATAAAGTCAAGTGAAAAAAATAATTTTATCTTTGAAGCAAAGGAATAGAACGGAGAAATTCACTTAGGCATTATTTATCTAATTGATAAGCTTATTTTTTAAAGCTAAGTGCATCAAGGGAAAAATACAAATATGACTGCAATATTTGTGTTATTAAAAAATAATAATTTAGTTTAATATATTTTAAATGAATAGTTATCATAATAAAATTGTATAATTAATTTAAAAAATTAAATTCGATTGTTCCTATGATAATTGAAAAATATATATTTAAATAAAAGGGAAAGTTTATTAACTTTCTGAAATAGAGAATGAAGGAAAAATATATGCGGGGAATTGATGAGTGAAAATTATAGAATAATTTCGGCTCTCAATATAGATCCAATTGAAAAAAACCCATTTCACCATTTTATCCCGGGGAAGAGGTTTTATCCATTGGAAGTATAGGGTGTAATATGAATTGTACTTACTGTCAAAATTATGAAATAGCCAAGGAATTTAAAGGATTTGGAGTGGCGTTTATCTACAATGAACTTACTGTTTGGTAAAAATTTATGATCGATGTGGCACATTTAGCTAAATGCTACTCTAAGAAAACCATGATGATAAGTAACGGACTTATAGAAAAGGAGCCTTTTCTGGAGTTAACTACCTGTATAGATGCATTCAGCATAGATTTAAAGGGATTTACAGAAGAAATTTATTCTAAACTAGGTGGGACTTTAGAAGTGGTTAAAAAAACCTTGAAAGTAATAGCAGAGAGAAAAAAACATCTAGAGATAGAGTTTTTATTGGTGCCGGAATTAAATGATGATAGGGAGACATTTATAAAAATGGTTAAGTGGATAAAGGATGAATTGGGATCAAATATTGTTTTGTATATAAACGGGTATTACCTCAGTTATAAGCTGAAAACTCTAGCAACAGAAAAAAAACTTCTTTTAGAATTTTATAAGCTGGCTAAAAAATATTTGAACTATGTATATTTAGGAAATGCAGGGGTAGAAATGGATACAGTCTGCAGTTGTGGAAATCTGCTTATTCTAAGGGATGGATGGAATATAGAGATGGTAGGATTAAGTGAAAATGGTAAATGCAATAAATGTTGGGAAAAGATAGTGGATATGTAGGAGGCAGTTATGAAAAAAAGAGAGGAATTTGTAAGGGGGAAATTTTATCCTGCTGAAAAAAAAGATATTGAAAAAATGATTGAATTTTTTTAGAAATAGGTGGTGAGGTTTTGGGAGGGATAGTTCCCCATGCAGGTTATGAATTTTCAGGGCCTTCTGCAGTTCATTTTTTTAATACATTAAAGGGAAAAGATATTAGAGACTGTGATTATAGTAAATCCAAGTCATACGGGATATGGGGAAGCTATAAGCCTAGATATAAATGAAGTGTGGGGATCCCCTATGGGAGCCCTGGAGATAGACCTTGATTTTGAAAAAGAATTGGATCTATTATATTCGAAAGATGCACATAAATACGAACACTCTGGAGAGGTCATACTACCTTTTTTAAAATATTTTATAGAAAGTGAATTTAAAATAGTCCCCATTACTATGAAGATTCAAACTTATAAAAATGCAAAATATCTGGCTGAAAAAATAGATAAAATTGCTAAAAAACAAGGGAAAAAAATTCTGGTAATAGTATCTTCTGACTTTTCCCACTATGAAAAAAAAGAAGTTGGATATAAGTTAGATCAGTTAGCAATAGACAGGATAATGGAACGTGATAGTCAAGGAGTAGAAAATACAGTAGAGGAATATAATCTAAGTATATGCGGGTATGGTCCTATTATGACCCTTTTAGAATAGAGTAAATTGGTAGCAGATAATCCAAAGATAGAAATTTTGAAGGTGAAAGGAAATCTATCCTTTCATTTTTTTATTGAGGTGGTTAAAATAAATTAGAACAGAAAATTTTTAATAAGTAAATTATTATTTTCACTTAAAATGTTATTATAGATTACTAGATGATTTATTTCAATACAATTTGATGTTTTTAACATATATAATAAATATGTTTTCATAACTAATCATAAATAAAATAAATATTTGTTGACTTTTATTAATAGATGATATATTGTATGCATACAAAAAGAAAATAATATTCATTTTAAATATATTAGGAGGGGTGGAAATGAAATTATTATTTAAAAATTTAAATGAGACAAAGGTAATTATGGAGAATATGGTTTCTTTTAAAAAATAAAACGGAGCCTTCATCGTAAAAAGTATCGAAGGTAATGAAAAAGTAATAGCAGGAAAAGTAATAGAGATGACAAATTCAAAATTAGTAATTGAAGGGAATGCAGTTAGAGAGACATATAGATTAGCACCGCTTAATTTCTAAAAATACTATATACTTATATATATATATATATATATATATGCTTTGATTAAATGCGGATATCCGTGTTTTTTTTTGGCTAGTTGCCAAAAGTAAATATAAAGATTATATATTTTTAGGTAGAACTTTGTTTAAAACTACTCCTACAATAGCTGCTATAGCTAGACCAGATAGAGAGAGAGTTCCCCAAAGGACTACGTTGCTGATAGCTATTCCCAAAACAAAGATAAGGGAAGCAATGATTAAATTTCTTGAGTGGGCAAAATCTAAATTAGCTTCAATTAATGTTCTTACTCCTACACTAGAGATCATACCAAATAATATGATAGATATTCCTCCCATAACAGAATCAGGAATAGTCTGTAGAACAGCCCCGAATTTTCCTATAAATGAAAGTGCAATGGCATATACAGCTGCGATTCTAAGAACAGCAGGATCATATACCTTGGTAACTGCTAATACACCGGTGTTTTCACCGTAAGTTGTATTGGCTGGTCCACCAATAAGCCCAGCGAAAAGTGTTGCAATGCCGTCTCCTAACATAGTTCTGTGGATCCCAGGTTCATCGAAGAAGTTTTTTCCAACAACGGCACCATTAGTTGTAATATCTCCAATATGTTCTATGAATACTACCATAGCTATGGGAGCTATTGCTATAACAGATGTCCAAGAAAATTTAGGAACAGTCATAAGATCTTTTAAAGCACTGTCTGAAAATCCAATCCATTTAGCCTCGGCAATGGGAGTGAAATCTACCAATCCAAATAAAACTGCTAGAGTATATCCAACCATTACAGAAACAAGGATAGGAACTAATCTAAAGAAAGATTTTTCTAAAACTGAGATTACCACCATGGTAGTAACTACAACTACAGCAATAATCAATCCTTTCGGTTCAAATGTACCATTGTTGTATCCAATCATGCTTAGAGCAACCGGACTCATTCTAAGACCGATAACCATGATAATGGGACCGACAACTATTGGGGGGAAAAATGATTTTATTTTTTCAACACCAAAGACCATGATGATTATAGACATCAAGATATAGATAAATCCTGCTGATATAACACCTGCTTTTACAGCACCTATACCATCATGCTTTAAAACTAAAGAGATAGCTCCAATAAACGCGAAACTAGAACCTAAAAATACAGGAACAATTTTCTTGGTACAAAAATGAAATAACAGAGTACCTCCTCCTGCGGCTAATAGTGCGATAGATGGGTTAAGCCCGGTTAAGAATGGCACCAATACAGTGGCTCCAAACATAGCTAACACATGTTGTAATCCCAATAGATATTTTGTTTTTCCATGAATTTTATGCATTTTTTTCTCAATCCTCCTAATTTTTTTCAAAAAAAAAGATAGTAAAATCTATCTTTTAATGAGTTTATTTATAAACTTTTCCTTATTGACAATAAATCTGTCATGGAAACAACTTCCTATAATAGTTTCTTCGTGGATAACAACAATTTCGAAGAAAAGTTTTTTTCCGTCGATCTTAGTCAGTGTAGCAACACAACTTAATTTATCCCCTACTAAGTTAGCTTTTAGATGTCTAGCATTTACAGATATACCTACTGTGGTATTTTCTTTATCTAGATATTTTTCAACACTAATAAATGCAGTTTTTTCCATAAAAGCAATTAAACTTGGAGTAGAAAAAACATCTAATCCGCCAGATTCCATTTTAATAGCAGTTTCCGATGAATTTATAATTTTTTCTAATGTATAAGACAAATCTTTTTTTAACATTGTATTACCTCCTCTATTTTAAACTTTCGAAATTGTACTCCATTTATTTACAAATGTCAATGATTTTTCTAAATAAACTCTTCATTGAAGAGTTTATTTAGAATTTTCTTAGGCTAGAGAAAATATATTTTTCTTTAATTTCTTAGATTTAGCAATGGTGAAATTAACAGTTCTTCCGATTAAGAAAGAGCAAACCACAGCATAGATAACTGTATCAAATCCTAAGAAGTAGGCACAGATTAATATCACGATAGAGTCTGCTACCATCAACACGGTTCCTACAGGAAACTTAAAAAGTTTATGAAAAATCTGAGCTATAATAACAGTTCCGCCAGTATTACTTCCAAAACCTATAGTCAGTCCAATTCCGATACCGATGCAGACAGCACCTGTAACAACAGCGATAAATTTAAATGTTAAACTATCGGCAGAAGGATAATCAAACCTTAAAAAACTATGGGTGAACCATTCATAGAATGGGAATAATATGAGGGCATATATAGTGGTGAAAGCATATTTTTTTCCTAGAATAAGGGCTCCTAAAATAAATATTGGGATATTAAGTAACAACATAGCCTGACCTATAGAAAAATTTGAAAAAAGTGTGTTTATTAAAATCGACAGTCCTGTGAATCCTCCAGCAGTAAATTTTGCAGGTCCTAAAAAATTAGTGATACCCATTGCTGTCATAAAAAATCCTAGATTAATAAATAAAAATTCTATTAGATGTTTTTTTCGTTTTGACATTATTTCACACTCCTTGTGTATAACTATTTAAGTATTAACGGTGTATTATATACTTTTATTAAAGTATTGTAAATGATTAAATCAAAATGTTTCAAACTATATAAAGAGCAGACTAAGTATTAAAAAATATGGTATTTTTAAAATAAATAAAATCTGTTGAATAAGGTTAAAATTAGGGATATACTAGAAGTAAGAAAAAACGTTAAAACTTTACTACTAATTACTCAAATAATATTAACAAAATCCTAAAATCAAATAACTTTGACACAGATTACACAAATTTATATAGAAGAAAAATAAAAGTTAAGTTAATCTGATAAATTTGAGGCAAAGAAAATATTAGAGAAAATTGGTATTAATTCGTAGCAAAAGAAAGGCTTTTTGCAGGATGAGACAGGGAGGATAAAATATATGAAGAAAAGAATTTTAATATTAACAGGAATTTTGGCATTGGGAATAGCATCTCATTTTTATATAGATCAAAATTATAAAAAAAAAGTAGAGGGAAATGAAATAAAAATTAAGGAGGAAGTCATAAAGATGGGAAATAAGTATAAATGGAATTTAAATGATATATACAGTGATTGGTCCCTGTGGGAGAAAGATTTTTCTAAGATGGAAAAAATGATGGATAAAATCAATGAATATAAGAAAAAAATATCTAAGGATCCTAAAATTTTTATAGAATTTTTAAAATTACAGGAGGATGTGGATATCTTGTCCTATAAGGTTTATCTGTATCCGAATATGAAAAAAGATTTAAACGGAGGAGATCAGAAAGCTGGAGAAAACCTCCAGCGTATTATAACTCTGTTTAGTCAGTACAGTACTTCTGTAGCTTGGGTGACTCCAGAGATTTTGACAATTCCGAAGGAAACCATGGTCAGCTGGATAGAAGGAAATCAAGATTTGAAACCATATGAATTTAATTTGATGGAACTTTATAGGTTACAAGGGCACATATTAGATGCAAAGTCAGAAAAATTAATCTCCTATTATGGTCAGTACCAAGGAGCTCCTAAGAGCATATATTCTGAGTTATCTACTACCGATATTGAATTTGGTGAGGTAGAATTTAAAGATGGGACTAAACTATCTATGACCTATGGAAACTACAGCAAGATTATGGCAACTAATATGGATCAGGGGGAAAGAAAAAAGGCTTTCGATACCCACTATAAAACTTTTGAAGATTATAAAAATACCTATGGTGCAATATATAGAAGTTCGTTACAACGAGATTTTGCAGTATCTCAAACAAGGAATTATAGGTCTACTTTAGAAGCTGCTCTAGAGCAGAATAATATACCTACTTCGGTATATGAAAATTTAATTGAGGTAGCTAAAACAAACAGTGAACCATTGAAGAGATATGCTAGACTTCGAAAGAAAATATTGGGATTAAAAAGTTACCATAGTTATGATGGTTCAATTCCATTGGTAGATTTTCAAAAAGAGTATAACTATGATGATGCAAAACAATATGTATATGACTCTATAGCTCCTTTAGGTAAAGATTATAGAACTAAGATGGAAAAAGCTATAGGTGATGGCTGGATCGATGTATATGAAAGTAAGGGAAAGAGGAGCGGGGCATACTCTGTAGGTGTATACGGAGTTCATCCATATATGCTTATGAATTATAATAAGACTTTGGACAATGTATTTACATTAGCTCATGAATTGGGGCATACTATGCATACCCTTCTTTCTAATGAAGAACAGCCATTTGCAACTCATGATTATACTATCTTTGTAGCCGAAGTGGCTTCTACATTTAATGAGAGGTTATTACTCGATCATATGCTGAAAAATACCAAAGATCCCAAGGAAAAAATTGCATTATTACAACAAGCCATTAGGGGGATAACTGGAACATTTTATTTCCAATCTCTTTTGGCAGACTATGAACTTCAGGCACATGAATTAGTAGAAAAAGGAAAACCTGTCACTCCAGAAATTTTGAGTGGAATTATGGCAAAGCTATTTAAGGAATATTATGGTGATTCTATAGAGACCGATAAGATAATGAAAGTTTTATGGGCTAGGATACCGCATTTCTTTAATTCACCCTATTATGTATATCAATACGCTACTTGTTTTGCCTCGTCATCGGTATTTTATGATAGGGTAACTAACGAAAATTATAGTATAGATGAGAGGGAAGAGGCACTAGAAAAATATCTTACTCTACTAAAATCAGGGGGTAATGATAACCCTATGAACCAGTTGAAAAAAGCAGGAGTAGATTTATCTAAAAAAGAGACTGTAGAGGCAGTTACTAAGGATTTAGATAGACTTTTAGATCAATTGGAAAAGGAAATAAATAAATTGAAAGAATAAATAATAATGATGGGGTGTGAAATGAAAACAATCTTAAAATATATAGGGGAAATTATTTTGTTTTTTTCTAAACAAGTGTTACAGGCAATCTTAGTAGTGACGATATTTCTAGCAATTATAGTAGGGGTAATAACTGCTACTTTAACTGAGTATAAAAAAGAAGTTAAAATCGAAAAAAATACATACTTAGAACTTGATTTTTCCAAGGGAATAATGGAAAAAGATGAAGGCGGGTTGTTTGACTTAGAAAAATCTATAAAATTATATCAGGTATTGGAAGGGATAAAGCAGGCCTCTAAGGAATCTAATATAGATGGGATTTATATGGATATTGACCATGTAAATCTTTCGGTCAATCATATAGAGGAAGTCGGTGAAGCTTTGGATGAATTTAAAAAAAGTGGAAAAAAAATATATGCGTTTACTAGAAATATAGATAATCAAAATTACAGGCTGGGAATATATGCTACAAAGATAGTGATGCCACCGATTCGATCGGCTACAATAAATTTGAGTGGGTATTATAGGGAGTTCAATTATTTTAAGAACTTAGCTGATTATGTAGGTATAAAATTTAATGTGATTCACATAGGGGATTATAAGGCTTATGGGGAGCAATACTCGAAAGAGAAAATGTCAAAAGAGTTCAAAAAAAATATTAAAAGAATCTATGACAGAGTATATAATTACAGGATAGAAGAAATCTCGAGAAGAAGAAATATAGAAGAAATTGCAATAAATAAAGCTGTATTAGGTGGAGAATTAGTCCTGACAAATCCAATATACGGAGAGAAAATAGGCCTTATAGATGGATTGAGTTATCAGAGTGAATTTGATGAAAAATATGGAGTAGGGGATAAAATATCCTTAGAAGACTATCTAACTACTGTTAAAAGCATAGAAAGAAAAGAAAAAATTGCTTTAATATATGCTTCTGGAGATATAGTTTACAGTAAAAATCGTGGGGGTAAAAATAGCATAGATATTGAAAGTATAAAAAAAGAATTGAAAAAAGCAGATGGAAACGAAGATATAAAAGGAATAGTGCTGAGAGTTAACTCTCCAGGTGGTTCAGCACTTGCATCCGAAATAATACATCATGAAATATCTAGATTGAGTAAACCAATCTATGTGTCTATGGGAGGGGTAGCGGCATCAGGAGGTTACTATATATCCGCAGGGGCAAAAAAAATATTTGCGACAAAATCAACTATAACAGGATCTATAGGAGTTGTGTCTATAATACCTGAGATAAGTGGATTGGTAAAAAAATCAATGGTCAATATAGAAAAAATAGAAAAAGGTAGATATTCCGGGATAAATTCATTGACTGCAAAGATGACACCGGGAGAAATTAAAAAGATAAGAGTATCTAGCCTAGGAGTATATAATGAATTCAAAAATAGGGTAAGCCTAGGAAGGAATATCCCCTTAGATAAACTAGAGAGTATTGCAGGTGGTAGAATTTGGTTAGGAGAAGAGGGTATAGAGAATGGATTGGTAGATGAAATTGGTGGACTTGAAACAACCATAAAAACTTTGGGAAGAGATTTAAAATTAAAGGATTATCAAGTTGTTGAGATAATAGAGAAAAAAGGGGTGTATGAAATTGTACAGGGATATAGAGATGTATATGGGAAGGTGAAAAGTTTTGTGGAGGCACCGGTGATGCAGGCTACACGATTTAGGGCGAAAATACCACTTTTATTTATGCCCTATGAATTTAATTAAATTATTGACACCATCCTAGGTTGATATGCTATACTTTTGAGGAGTAAGAAGCACTCATAAAGAGTGTTAACAACAATTTTATAAGAAGCAAGAAATGCATTTAAATAAAGGAGGAACAACATTGGTTAGAAAAATTAAATCTAAAGGAAATAAAGTGGCAGGAAATCAAGGAGATATCTTAAAGCAGGCACAAGTAATGCAACAAAAAATGTTAGAGATCCAAGAGGAATTAAAAGGTAAAGAGTTAGAAACTTCAGTTGGTGGAGGAGCAGTAAACGTTAAGATCAACGGACAAAAAGAGATCCTTTCAATAAATATTTCAGATGAAATCTTAAAGGAAGCTGTGGAAGATAATGATAAAGAGATGTTAGAGGACCTTATCGTATCAGCAGTAACCGAGGCAATGAGACAAGCTGAAGAATTAGCAGAAAAAGAGATGTCTTCAGTAACTGGTGGAATGAATATTCCAGGATTATTCTAAGGATAATTTCAAATTATATCTAAAAGAGCTTTCGAGCTCTTTTTTTTTGTGATATCGTGTCTATTTTTTTTGGTTATAGGGATTATTTACTGGGAATATAAAAAAGTTGTGTTATAATTATAGTAGGATAATTAAATTTTATAATCAGTAAGGGAATTGGGGGTGGATCGATGGAGGAACAGAAAAAGTATAAGATATTTGGATTACTGATCTACTATATCTTAAGGATTTTATCTAAGACTTATAAAGTTGAAAAGATAAGTGTAGAAGGAGTTATGGATGAAAATGCAGTATATGTTTCCTGGCATAATAAAATAGTTCCTATTACTGTGATTATGGATAAATTAAAGAGAAAAGCTGCTCTTGCCAGTGCTTCTAAAGATGGGGAGTTAATAAGTATACCCTTAGAAAAATTTGGCTATAAGGTGGTCAGAGGTTCTAGTGGAAGGGATGGAGTAAAAGGTCTTTTGAAGATGGTTAAATTTTTAAAAGATGGATATATTGTAGGAACTCCAGTAGACGGTCCAAAGGGACCGGTATATAAAGTGAAGCCCGGAATGCTTTTTTTAGCTCAAAAATCTGGGAAAAAAATGGTTCCAATTGGTGCTGCTTCTAAAAATAAGTGGGTATTTGAAAAAACTTGGGATAGGATAGAACTGCCTAAACCATTTTCTAAGATAGTATGTATATTAGGAGAACCTATAAGTATCGGGCCAGATGAAGATCTAAATGTAGTGGCATTAAAAGTAGAAAAAATCTTATCGGAGTTAGACAGACAGGCAGAAAATAAATTAAATAATTAAAAATAATAAATATTTAAAATAGAAGGAGATATATTATGAGTAAAAATTTTTATGTGACAACACCTATATATTATGTAAATGGAGATCCCCATGTAGGGAGTGCTTATACAACTATAGCAGCAGATGTATTGGCAAGGTATAAAAAAACAATGGGATACGATGTATTTTTCTTGACTGGTTCAGATGAACATGGTCAAAAAGTCGAAGAAAAAGCCATTGAGATGGGATATACTCCTCAAGAGTGGACAGACAAGATGTCAGTTAAATTTAAAGAAATGTGGAATAAATTAAATATAGATAACAATGATTTTATCAGAACGACTGAGGATAGACATAAAAAAGCTGTGCAAAAAATCGTTCAAAAAGTATATGATAATGGAGATATATATAAGGGGTCCTATGAGGGAAAATATTGTGTTTCATGTGAAACTTTTGTTCCTGAGAATCAAATTGTAGGAGAAAATGGATGTCCGGATTGCGGTAAAGAGTTAAGTGTAGTAAAGGAGGAGTCGTACTTCTTTAAAATGAGTAAGTATCAAGATATATTATTAAAACATATAGATGAAAACCCTGAATTTATCCTACCCAAAAGCAGAAGAAATGAAGTTATATCTTTCATAAAGCAAGGACTTACGGATCTATCGATATCAAGAAATACTTTTGATTGGGGAGTACCATTAAAAATAGATGAAGAACATATTACCTATGTGTGGTTTGATGCACTGACAAACTACCTGACTGCTGTAGGGTATGAAAATAATGAAGAGATGTTCTCTAAATTCTGGAAAGACGGAGAGATAGTACACCTGTTAGGAAAGGATATATTGAGATTCCATGCGATAATCTGGCCTTGTATGTTATTAGCTGCCGGGGAAAAATTACCAGAGAAGATAGTAGCTCATGGATGGTGGACTGTAGCAGGAGAAAAGATGTCAAAATCCAAAGGAAATGTAGTGGATCCTATTATGGAAATAGAAAAATATGGTGTAGACGCATTTAGATATTTTCTACTCAGTGAAGTACACTTTGGAAGTGATGGCGACTACAATACTACAGCTATGATAAACAGAGTAAATGCTAATCTGTCCAATGATTTAGGAAATTTACTCAATAGAACTTTGGGAATGTATAAAAAATACTTTGGTTCTGTTGTAGAAGCCGGGGAAGGTCATGAAGTATATGATGACGAGATAAAAACTTTATGGAGTGAAACATTGGTAAATGTTGACAAATATATGAGTACAGTTGAATTTTCTAAAGCGTTGGAAGCTATCTGGAAATTTGTATCTAGAATGAATAAATATATAGATGAAACTATGCCTTGGGCTTTAGCTAAAACTGATGAAGGAAAACCAAGGCTGGCAATGGTATTAAAAAATCTTGTGGAAGCATTGAACAAGATAGCAGTATTGGTGTATCCATATATCCCTGAATCAGCTTCTAAAATGTGGGAGCAGTTAGGTATAGAAGGAGATATTAAAAAAGCTCAAGTAGCTGATATTAGAGAGTGGAATATCCTAAAAGATGGACACAAATTAGGAGAAGCAACTCCTATATTCCCAAGATTGGAAAAACCTGTAGAGGAAATAAAAGTAGAGATAGATGAAAATTTAGTTATTGAAAATCCTATTGATATTACAGATTTTGAGAAGGTAGAAATGGCTGTAGTAGAGATATTAGAAGCAGAGTTAGTAGACGGTTCTAAAAGATTGATTAAATTTAAAGTAGAGACGGGGTTTGGGATCAGACAGATAGTATCTGGGATTGCTAAAACTTATAAAAAACCAAAAGAGTTAGTTGGGAAAAAAGTTATGGCAGTATTGAATTTAAATTCGGTAGAGTTACAGGGAGAAATATCACAAGGAATGTTATTGACTACAGTGGAAAAGAAGAAAACTAAATTAATTTTTATAGATGATGCTATAAAAATAGCTAGTAAAATAAAATAAAAACTTTTTATTCTAAGGGACTTTTAATATGAACTCAGATCAAAGAAATTGAAATGGAGTTATTTGGGTTTAAAATTTAAAAATATAGGGAAAAGGTAGTGTTGTTATCTTTCTCCTATATTCCAGCTTTGGTTCCCCTGTGGGAAACCATCAAAAGGAAGGCAGTATTAGACTTAATCTATAATTATCTAATAGTTCCGTGTAATTCATGGCAAAAAATGTCTTGAAATATAAAATTGATGAAAGGGAGAATGGATATGAAGAAAATTACAAAAGCAGTTATACCAGCAGCAGGATTAGGAACTAGAATATTACCTGCAACAAAAGCTCAGCCAAAAGAGATGCTTACTATCGTAGATAGACCGTCATTACAATATATAGTTGAAGAGTTAGTAGAATCTGGGATAACAGATATAGTTATAGTAACAGGGAGAAATAAAAATTCTATAGAGGATCACTTTGATTATTCATACGAAGTAGAAAAAACTCTAGCAGAAAAAGGGAAGTTAGAATTATTGGATAAAATAAAGCATATATCTAATATGGCTAATATTTTTTATGTAAGACAAAATCATCCTTTAGGATTAGGTCATGCAATCTTGAAAGCTAAACCGTTTATAGGTGATGAACCGTTTATTATCGCTCTAGGTGATGATATTATGTATAATGAGGAAAAGCCTGTAACTAAGCAGCTTATTGAAAACTATGAAAAATATGGTAATAGTGTCATAGGGGTTCAAGAGGTAGCAGATGAAGATGTATCTAAATATGGGATTGTAAAACCAATTAAAAATTTAGACGAAGACACTGTCTTGATAGAGGACTTTATAGAAAAACCAAGTCTAGAGGATGCTCCCTCTAAGATGGCTTGTTTGGGTAGATACCTATTAACTAGTGATATATTTAAATATCTAGAAAAGCAAGGTGTAGGTGGTGAGATACAACTTACGGATTCAATCTTAGCTATGATAAAAGATGGAAAAAATATAGAAGCATATAGATTCAAGGGTAAAAGATATGATATCGGAAGTAAGTTAGGTCTACTTAAGGCTAATATAGAGTTTGGCCTGCGTAACGAAGAGACCAAAGTTGGATTGAAAGAATATTTAAAAATGATGAATTTATAATGAAAACAAGGGGTATAGAAGGGAAAGTGCCCTCCTATACTCTCTTTTTATTTTTAAAAAAATGTTTGATATGGTATAATTATGAGTGAAAATACGAAGGTGGGTGGAGAATAATTGAATATTAACCAAATAGTAGCTGAAGAGCTGAAAATCAAAGTAGTACAAGTGGAAAATACGATTAAATTGTTGGACGAGGGAGCTACTGTTCCTTTTATTTCAAGGTATAGAAAGGAAGTTACGGAAAACTTAGACGAAGTAGTGATAAGAGAGATCTTAGAAAAAATTACTTATATGAGAAACTTGGAGAAGAGAAAAAATGAGGTTATAAAGTTAATAAATGAGCAAGGGAAATTGACAGAAGAATTAAAAACAGCTATCCTAGGTGCTGAAAAACTACAAAAAGTGGAAGATCTATATCTGCCATATAAAAAGAAAAAGAAAACTAAGGCTGATATAGCTATAGAAAATGGTCTAGAGCCTCTAGTTTTGTATACAAGAAAACTAGGGATCACATTGAGTGATATAGAGGAAGAAGCAAAAAAATATATCAATGAAAATGTATTAGAAACTAAAGCTGCTATAGAAGGAGCTAAATTAATTTTGGCTCAAAATATAAGTGAAAAAGCTAAATACAGGGAAAATATAAGGGAAAGAATGTTGAAATTTGGTGAAGTAAATACAACTTTAGTCAAAAAAAATAAAGAATTGGATGAGAGAAAAACATATGAAGACTACTATGAACATGTAGAAAATGTATCGAGGATGCCGTCTCATAGAATATTAGCTGTAAACCGTGGGGAGAAAGAAAAGATCATCTCAATATCTATAAAATTAAATGATAAAACTAGAGAGATGATAGAATTTCATCTGTTGAGTGAATTCATAAATAGAGATCTGAAAGAATTCTATTTAGATGTAGTAAAAGATGCCTTAAGTAGACTTATTTTGCCATCTGTAGAGAGAGAAATCAGAAACATTATGACTGAAAAAGGTGAATTAGATGCCATTAAGATATTCAAAGAAAATCTAAGAAATCTAATGTTGCAACCACCTCTAAATGAGAAAAATATCCTGGGTTTAGATCCAGCCTATAGAACAGGGTGTAAAACTGTCGTGATAGATTCAGATGGTTTTTATCAAATGGATGACGTATTGTACCTGGTAAAGGGAATGCATAATCCAGGGAAATTGCAGGACGCTAAGAAGAAGATATTGGGGTATATAGAAAAATATAAGATAGATATCATAGCTATCGGTAACGGAACGGCATCACGTGAAACAGAAGCTTTTGTAGCAGAACTATTAAAAGAAGTCAAAGAAGATGTAAAATATCTTATTGTAAATGAAGCAGGAGCTTCGGTATATTCTGCATCAAAAATTGCAGCAGAGGAATTTCCTGATTTTGATGTAACGGTAAGAGGAGCTATATCCATAGCTAGAAGGATCCAGGACCCTTTAGCAGAATTAGTAAAGATAGATCCAAAATCTATTGGTGTAGGGATGTATCAACATGATGTAAATCAAAAAAAATTAGAGGGTTCTTTGGGAGATGTAATAGAGGGCGTAGTAAACTCAGTTGGAATAAATGTAAATACAGCATCTTGGGCATTACTAGCTTACATATCTGGTGTAAAGAAAAATGTAGCAAAAAATATAGAGGAATATAGAAAGATAAATGGAAAATTTACTACTAGAAAAGAATTGCTAAAAGTTAAGGGATTAGGTGCAAAAGCCTATGAACAGATGGCAGGATTCTTGATAGTACCTGAAAGTGAAAATCCATTAGATAACACTATAATTCATCCAGAATCTTATAAGATAGCTGAAAAGATGTTAAAAAATAATAAGACTAGTTTAATTCAGTATAAGAACGATTTAGAAGGTGTGAGGTCTAACTTAAAAACTATGGATTTAGAAGAATTCATAGCAAAGGAAGAGGTAGGAAGGGAAACAGCTAAAGATATCTATGAAGCATTGATAAGAGATAGAAGAGACCCTAGAGATGATATACCAAAACCACTTCTAAAATCAGATGTATTGAAAATATCCGATCTAAAAGAGGGAATGGAACTGGAAGGTACTGTAAGAAATGTAGTTAACTTTGGAGCCTTTATTGATATTGGATTAAAAAATGATGCCCTCCTACATATATCGAAATTTGAAAAAAGGGTAGTAGATATGACCTGTGAATTAGCAGTAGGAGAGATAATCAAGGTAAAGGTAGACAATATAGACCATAATAGAAACAGGGTAGCACTAACTAAGAAAGGACTATAAGATGAAGCTTAAAAGAGATTCGCTACTTTTTAAAACAATATTATATAACGACCTATCTATGTTGCTTACTGGGCTGACAATAATAGGGTTAGTTGTTATTTTTGTATTTAAAGAATTGGAAAAAAACTTTTCCATTAAAGCTGTAGAAAAATTTCAAGTGATAGAGGATATGTTGGATATAAGAAACACTGAATTTATAAATGAACTTATTGAATTTACTAATTCTAAAGGGTTTATAGAAAAAGGTATTTTTACAACTTCAATCCAAACACCAGAAAAAAACAAAGAGATCTATGAAAATATGAAAAAAAAATTGACCTCTAAAAATTTTAGTTTATACCACGAATCTAGGCTAGCAATCATAGGAAAAGATGGATCGATATTGGATGAGAATGGGATTCATACCGAGGTAAATAAAGGATTTATTAAAAACCTAAGAGTTATGAGAAATAAACTATCTACGACTATAGATTCTGTTATGTATGATGAACTAGAGGGAAAATTTTACTATGAAATTGTAATTCCTGTAGAGAAAAATAGAGAAGTATATGCTGTTTTGGTAGAAATTCCCTTGGAAAAAGATTATTTTAGAGGAAATAAATATCTTGCGATTGCAGGACATAATGATGTTGAAGACATAGGATTGTATCAGACAAGGGAACCATTATCTTTAAATGCTATGGAGTTAAATAGATTAAAAAAGGAAAAAGCCAAGGTAATAAAATTAAATCAAAAAGAATACAGTGTAAAAAGTTTGATTATTCAAGGTATTGATTATAATATTGTTTCTAGACCAGTATTAAATTCTTTTGGTAAGGAAGTTGGTTATTTGATATTGAGTCTGGCAGAACCGGCATTGACCAAATTTAAAACGGATACGATGTCTTTAATAATATTAGCTACAGTAATCTTGATCTTGCTCAATTCATTTATAATAAACGGGACATTTAAACAGCTTCTTATGCCACTAGAAGAGTTGTCTTTGGCTGTAGATGACATAGCATCTGGTAATTTAGATAGAAATGTAAGATTGAATGGAACCAGTGAGATAAAACTCCTAAGTCTTGCTACGAAAAAAATGGTAGAAAGATTGAAAAATAATAATTTTATATTAGAAGATCAAAATGAAAAATTAAAGGATTATATCCATAGGGTAGAGGGAGTAGAAAAACTCCTCCTAGATGTAAGGAAGGAACCTAGTGATAGTGGTATTATAGATATCATCTTGAAAGGATTTACTTCTGGAGTAGGCTTAAATTACGACAGGGCTATTTTTTTTGAATACAGTAATGAAAAGGGTTGTCTAGTAGGGAACAAAATTAGAAAGAATAGAAATATACTGAAGGAAGATAAGCTATCTAGTTTTGATCTGAGGTATGAAACTATGAAGGAAATAGTTCCATTGATTAAGATAAAAAATGACGATAATTTATTTCATAAAGCAATATCAGAGAAAAAAATCATCTTTGAAAATAAAAGAGGGTATAAGATCTATTTAGGGAGTGAACTCCTTAGGGGATTTGGACTGAGTAACTTTATGATTTTACCTATTTTTAATGGGGATAAAAATGTCGGCTGTATCTTAGTAGATAACTATATCTCTGGTAGGAGGATAGAGGTTGAAGATATAGAGTTATTCAATGTAATCCTATTAAATGTCGGTATACACTATGAAAATCAACAGATTGAACTGGAGAAAATAACCAATGAAAGAGATATAGCCATAGGGCGAATGTTTAAAAAAATTATCTATAGGAGAAATAAAGTAATTGAAAAATATACCCTTATGATGATGAAACTTTATAAAAATAATCAAATAGATAGTGGTGCTTTCAAAGAATTTAGAGATGAGATATGCAATATCAATAGGGAAGACTCGATATTATTTGATTATTCCGATAAAAAGGAGTATAATTTTGAGAAATTAAAAATCAATAAATTTCTGACTGAGGTAGTAGAAAGTTATGTTAGGTGTAATCCAAATAGAGATATTTCTTTATTTTTAGGTGAAGAAGCCACTTTTTTAGGAGACTCTATAGAGCTTACAAAAGCACTTCGTGAGATTATAAATAATGCATTAAATGCAATAAGTGGGGTTACAAATGGTAGGATCAATATAATATCTAAGATAAAAGCTGAGAATATAACAATAAAAATTCTTGATAATGGATCAGGAATATCAGCTAATGCTTTAGGAGAAAAATTATTTGAACCGTTTGCCAGTGGAAATGAAGAATCATCTGGGCTGGGTCTTGCTATTGCTAATAAGATAATAAGTAGCCATAGAGGGATTATTAAAATAAAATCAAAACTTGGTGAAGGAGCAGAAATAAAAATAATATTAAATAGATATAAGGAGGATATGAATGTCTGAAGAAAAAAAAGATTATGGAAAAACCCTAAATCTCCCGAAAACAAACTTTCAAATGAGGGCTAATTTAGTAGGTAAGGAACCTCAAATGTTAAATGTTTGGAGAAAACAAAATATATATGAGAAGAGTTTAAAAAAGGGTGCTAAGAAATTTATATTGCATGACGGACCTCCGTATGCTAATGGAAATATCCATATTGGACACGCGTTAAATAAAATACTAAAAGATATTATATTAAAATATAAAAGGTTACAAGGTTTTGATGCACCATATGTTCCAGGTTGGGATACACATGGATTACCAATTGAATTTAAGGTCGCAGAGGAATTAGGAGATAAAATAAAAGATATGCATCCTCTAAAAATCAGAGAAAAATGTACTAAATATGCTGAAAAGTGGGTAGAAAAGCAAAAAGAAGGATTTAAAAGACTTGGAATATTAGCGGAATGGGATAATCCTTATTTAACTTTAAACCCAGAGTATGAAGCTGAGCAATTGGAAGTATTCAAAGAATTATATGAAAATGGGTATATATTTAAAGGATTAAAGCCGATACACTGGTCGCCAGTAAGTAAAACAGCTCTCGCAGAAGCAGAGATAGAGTACCGTAACCATAAATCTCCTACAATGTTCCTTAAGATGGAAGCTAATCCAGATGCGTTAGAAGCAATGGGTGTAGAAGAAGCTTCATTTGTAATTTGGACGACAACTCCTTGGACAATTCCTGCTAATATGGCAATCTGTCTAAATGAAGAGTTTGACTATGGTATCTATAAGACATATAAAGGGAATTTAGTAATGGCTGAGGGCCTAGCAGAGAAAGCATTAGCTGATATGGGAATAGAAGGTGCTGAATTAATCAAGAAATTTAAAGGTGGAGAATTAGAAAAATTAACATATAAACATCCATTCTTAGAGAGAACTGGATTAATTATTCTAGGTGACCACGTAACTTTAGAAGCTGGTACTGGATGTGTACATACAGCTCCAGGGCATGGTCAAGATGACTATGTAGTAGCTACTAGATATGGTATAGAAGTAATCTGCCCGGTAGACCAAGATGGTCACTTGACAGACGAAGCTGGTGAAAGATTCTCTGGGATGTACTATCAAAAAGCAAATAAAGCAATCTTAGAGTACATGGAAGAAACAGGTCATTTATTACATACAGAAGTAATAGAACATTCTTATCCACATGACTGGAGAAGTAAAACGCCTGTAATCTTTAGAGCAACTGAACAGTGGTTTGTAAAGATAGAGGGATCAGATATTAGAGAAAAAGCATTAAAAGCATTGGAAGACGTGGAGTTCTTACCTGCATGGGGAAGAAATAGATTAACTACTATGATGGAAAACAGGCCTGACTGGTGTATCTCTAGACAAAGAACTTGGGGAGTACATATCCCTATTTTCTATAAAAACAAGACTGGAGAAGTGATTTTTAACTCTGAAATAGCTGATAAAGTTATTGCGTTAGTTAAAAAAGAAGGATCAGCAGCATGGGTTAAATATTCAGCTGAAGAGTTAATTGGAGAAGAGTTATTAGAAAAATATAATTTAAAAGGTATAGAGCTTAGAAAAGAAACAAATATCATGGATGTATGGTTTGATTCAGGAGCGTCTCATAGAAGTGTATTAAGCACTAGAGACTATTTAAAAAGACCTGCAGACCTATATTTAGAAGGGTCAGATCAGCATAGAGGTTGGTTTCAAACTTCATTATTGACTTCTATAGCTTCTACAGGAGATGCACCTTATAAAACTATCTTAACTCATGGATTTGTAAATGATAAAGATGGTAGAAAGATGTCTAAATCAGTAGGAAATACAGTAGATCCTATGGATATAATAAACACATATGGAGCGGATATTCTAAGATTGTGGTGTGCATCGGTAGACTACAGTGATGACATAAAAATATCTGATAATGCAATTAAGCAAATTTCAGAATCTTATAGAAGAGTTAGAAATACGGCTAGATATATTCTAGGAAATATCAATGACTTTGATCCTGCAACGGACAAGGTAGCCTATGAAGATCTAACAGAGATAGATAAATGGGCATTACATAGATTGGAAACATTAAAAACTAATGTAACAGCTAACTATGAAAAATATGAATTCTATAACTTGTTTAATGATATTCATTATTTTGTAGGGATTGAGATGTCAGCATTCTATCTAGATATAATTAAAGATAGGTTATATGTAGAAAAAACTGATTCAGTTGCAAGAAGATCAGCTCAAACTGTTATGTATGAAGTACTAGTAGCTATGACTAAGATGATCTCACCTGTATTATCATTTACAGCAGAAGAAATTTGGGGGAAATTACCAGAAGCAACTAAGGATACAGATTCAGTATTACTGACTTCTTGGTATGAAGCTAATCCTGAATGGATAAATGAGGAATTAGGAACTAAGTGGGATGAGATTTCAAAACTTAGAAAAGAGGTAAATAAAGTATTGGAAAAGGCTAGACAAGGGGAAGAGAAGATAATTGGTAATGCATTGGATGCAAAATTAGAGTTAAATATAACCAATGAAAAATTAAAAGCTTTTGTTGTATCTAATAAAAATCTTTTAGAAATGGTATTTCTAGTATCTCAATTTGATATTGTAAAGGAAAAAACAGAAGAATTTACAACAGCAGAAGAGGTAGAAGGATTAGGTATAAGAGTTAGCCATGCAGCTGGAGAAAAATGTGAAAGATGTTGGAAATATTCTGAAAGCCTAGGAACAAATACAGAATATTCAGATGTTTGCCCTAGATGTACAGACGTAATGACAAAATAAAAAAATTAGCATAATTAAGAGGAGAGAGGGTAGATTGAGGTCTTTTCTTTCTCCTCTTAGATTAAAATAGGGGGAGCAAATGTGAGATTAATTATTTTAATTGTAGCTCTATTAGGAATAGATCAATGGACTAAGGAATTAGTAGCTAGATCTATGTCCGAAGGAGACACTATAGGTATTTTAAATAATTTTTTTCATGTAACTTATGTAAAAAATTATGGTGTAGCTTTTGGATTGTTCCAAGGGGAGATGAAAACTATTAGTATAATAGCTATAATAGCTATATTAGGAATAATATATTTTATGATAAAACAACTAAAACCTCATGAAGTTATCTCAAAATATGCATATGCTTTTATATTAGCTGGTGCTATGGGAAATATGATAGACAGAATATATAGAGGATTTGTAGTTGATTTTGCAGATTTTCGAGGTATTTGGAAGTTTGTATTTAATATGGCAGATGTTTGGATTAATATAGGAGTATTTTTACTGGTATTAGAAGTGATTATATTAGAGAGAAAGAAAAAACAACTAAAAAATTAACTCTTTCCTTAAATAATTTTTGCAATGTGAAAAAGAGCAACTATAAAAAGGATGGGTTACTAAGGAGGCAAGAATGAATTTTCAAGATATGATAATGGCGTTACAACAATTTTGGGCGTCAAAGGGATGCGTAATAGGAAATCCATACGATATAGAAACTGGTGCAGGAACATTTAACCCTAACACGACACTAATGGCATTAGGACCTGAGCCGTGGAGTACAGCCTATGTAGAACCATCAAGAAGACCAAAAGATGGTAGATATGGTGAAAATCCAAATAGAGTGTATCAACATCATCAATTTCAAGTGATGATGAAACCATCACCACTTAATATTCAAGAACTTTATTTAGAGAGTTTAAGAATGCTAGGGATAGATCCATTAAAGCATGATATTAGATTTGTAGAAGATGACTGGGAATCTCCGACACTAGGTGCATGGGGATTAGGATGGGAAGTATGGTTAGACGGTATGGAAATCACTCAATTTACTTACTTTCAACAAGTAGGAGGGATTGACTTAGATGTTACTCCAGTTGAAATTACCTATGGTTTAGAAAGGATAGCACTATATATTCAAGAGAAAGAGAGTGTATATGATCTAGAATGGGCACCTGGAATTAAATATGGAGATATGAGATTACAGTATGAATATGAACAATCAAAATATTCATTTGAATTGGCTGACTTAGATATGCATTTTAGATGGTTTGATGAGTGTGAAACTGAAGCTCATAGGATATTAGATGAAGGATTAGTATTCCCGGCTTACGACTTTGTATTAAAAGGATCTCATATCTTTAATGTATTAGATGCCAGGGGAGCTATCTCTGTAACGGAGAGACAATCTTATATATTGAGAGTTAGAAATATGTCTAAAAGATGTGCGGAAGTATTTCTACAGGCAAGAAAAGACTTAGGATACCCACTTTTGAAAAAATAAAAGTAGATGCTATGGACACAGAGATTCATAGAGGTGAAGAGAGATTTAATTAAAAAAACTCATAATAAAAAATAGAGGTGAAAGATGAATATTTTATTAGAAATCGGTATGGAAGAGATACCTGCAAGGTTTTTAAAACCTGCATTAAATGATCTAGAAAAAAATATGAAAACTTATTTAAAAGAAAATAGCATTTTTTTTGGAGAAGTAAAAACATATGGGACTCCCAGAAGATTGATATTATCAATATCCAATCTAGCAGTGAAACAAGAAGATTTAAATATATTAAACCAGGGACCTGCAAAGCATATAGCTTTTGGATCGAATGGGGATCTTACAAAGGCAGGAATGGGATTTTCAAAATCTCAGGGGATAGAAGCAACAGATTTAGAGATAATTGAAACTCCTAAGGGTGAATATATTGCAGCTAAGAAATTTGTAGAAGGAAAAGAAACCAAAGCATTGTTACCAGAAGCGCTAAAAGGATTGATAGAGGGATTAACTTTTCCTAAATCTATGAAATGGTCCGATAAAAAAATAAAATTTGCCAGACCAATCCAATGGATATTAGCTTTAGTCGACAATGAGTTAGTTAAATTTGAAGTAGAAGGATATAAGAGTGGATTAACCTCTAGAGGACATAGATTTTTTGGAGAGAAAGAATTTACTGTAACTAGTATCGCTGATTATTTTACAAAAGTAAGAGCTAATAATGTAATTATTGATATAGAAGAAAGAAAAAATATGATCGTTGAAATGATCAATAAAAATTGTTCGTCAGCAGGAGAAAAAGTGGTTATTGAAAACGAACTCTTAGACGAAGTAACGAACCTTGTAGAATATCCGTATCCAATGGTGGGGACATTTAATTCTGAATTTTTAGAAGTACCTCAAGAAGTACTTATAATCTCTATGCAAGTACACCAAAGATATTTCCCAATCTTAGATTCAGATGGAAATCTACTGCCTAAATTCGTAGTGGTAAGAAATGGTATAGATGGATCTCAAAAAGTAAGGATAGGAAATGAAAAAGTATTATCAGCTAGACTTTCCGATGCAAGATTTTTCTATCAAGAGGATCTTAAAAAACCATTATCTGAAAACATAGAAAAATTAAAACATGTTGTATTCCAAAAAGATTTAGGAACTATTTACCAAAAATTAGAGAGAAGTAAGAAAATAGCTAATAAATTAGTGGATATATTGGGATTTGATGGAAATAGAACAGATATACTCAGAACAATTGAGCTATCTAAAGCAGACTTAGTTTCTAATATGATTGGAGAAAAAGAATTTACAAAATTACAAGGATTTATGGGTGCAGAATATGCACTTAGGTCTGGGGAAAATGAAAAAGTAGCTAAGGGAATAGAGGAACACTATTACCCTAGATACCAGGGAGATAGACTACCTCAAAATATAGAGGGAGTAATTACAGGTATTTGTGACAGGGTAGACACTTTAGTGGGCTGTTTTGGAATAGGACTTATTCCAAGTGGGTCAAAAGATCCATTTGCTCTTAGAAGATCGGCACTGGGGATAGTAAACATTGTATTTAATTCAAAATTAGATCTATCAATAGATAAACTTATAAAGATCAGTATTGATACATTGGAATTGGATGGAGTATTGAAAAAAGATAAGGGAAAAGTGAAATCTGATGTAATGGAATTTATGAATCAAAGAATAATAAATGTACTATTAGATAAGGGATACAGAAGAGATTTTATCATGGCTGTCTTAGATGTTGAAAATGAAAATTTATTAGAGGTAGAGAAAAAATTATTAACATTGGAGGAAGTATCTTCTAATGAAAACTTTAATAAACTAGTTTCCCTTCTAAAAAGAGTTGGAAATATATCTAAAGACCATGAAGGTGCAGTAAATATTAGTAAAGAACTTCTAAAAGAAGATGCTGAAAAATCACTATATAACTTCTATATGGAGTTTGTGAGTGTATCTGAAGAGATTTTAGGTAAGAATGATTATCTAACTTATTTAAAAACTATCCTTTCAGGAAAAGAAATAATAGATAATTTCTTTGACTCAGTGATGGTAATGGATAAGGACGAAAATATAAAAGATAATAGATTATCCCTCTTAGCTTCTTTAAACACTATATTTAACAGGGTAGCAAATTTAAATTTAATAGAGATAAAATAATAGAAAAGGATTGGTCGTAGACCAGTCCTTTTTATTGTCTCAACGTATGATAAATAAAAAAATAGATTGAATATTACTTAAAATAATATTATTTTGAAATGAAAAAGAACTTTAAAAAAGGTTGAAAATATGTACTGAAAGCAAAAAAACATGTGTACAAAAATAGGAGGGACCCTATATTTTAAATTGAAAAAAACTAAAAAAAAAGGTATAATTTTCTTTAGAGGAAAAGTGAGGTGGTTAAAGTTGGAAGGAAAAGAGATAATTGTAGATATTTTAACAGTAGCAAATGCTATTTCAATGGCTGGGAAAGAGTTGTTAAATGATGTACTAGAAAAACATAATATAAGTTTTAAAGAGTATTATATACTGCGTCATCTAGAAAAAAATCCGGGAGAAACCCAGTATAACCTTTTAAAATATACAATGTTAAGTAAGTCTAGAGCTAATCAAATAGTCAGTAAGTTAGAAAAAATGGGGTATTTGGAGAAAAAAATAGAGATGGTAGGGGCACTCTTAAAAAAACCACTATATTTAACAAAATCAGGTGAAAAAGTAGTGATAGAAGGGGTAAAAGAGATCTATACAAACACTATAGAAAATATGACGGGAGAAGAAAAATTTGAGTATGGAATGTATAGAAATAAGATGGTTGAAATATTGATGAATATGAGACTTACCTTGGGGATAACGACACCGGAATATTTGAAAGAAAAATAATTTTTAAGGCGAGGGAGGTCATGCCTTTTTTTAATACACAGAAATAAAAACAGTAGGCAAAACCTTGATTAGTTAAAAGTTTAATAAATAAACGGTTTAATAAAATAACTGTTGTGGAAGCTAGATATTTGGAGTAAACTTCTATCAAGCTAAACAGATTAATTAAATTTAATTAATATTCGCGTAAGATTAATTAAATTTAATTAATCTGTTTAGAAAGAGATTAAAATTATTTATTTTTAGGAGGAAAGAGATGAACAAAAGAAGAATAGCTTTATTAGCTGGATTAATGACAATGGGAATGGTATCATTCGCAATGGAAGAGGGAATGGCTGATGTATTAAAAACTCAAGAGCAAAAAGAATTAAGTATTTTCAACGTCAACGACAGAGTAAGATTTGATGAAAACAGATTAGAAGTAAATGGAAATTTACACTTAGATAAAAATAATAGATTAGAACTAAGAGTTAGAAGTTACTCTAACATATCAGATACATTTGGTTCTGAAACAGGAGATGGAACTGGTAAAGGAGAATCTACAGGAAGAACTGAATTAAGAATGAGATTACATACTCAAACATCTGTAGAAAATATGGAAGTTAGAACTGAATTAAAGACTAATACATATGATGGAAAAGACGGTACGCAATACTTCAGAGTACAGCCAACATGGCACTTATTCAACGATGTTGAAGGATTAAGTTCATTAGTAAGAGCAGGTTTAGGAATGAACCATACTTCTGGATCTGGAGAAGATTTTTCATTCACATCATCATTTGAAAACTACTATACAATAAATGATTATTTAGCAGTCGAAGGAAATGTCTACTACGACTATACATTTGCTAGAAACAGAAATAAATACAATAATGTAGACATAGAGGCATATGTATATGCTAACTATCCATTATATAATGCCGAGGGAATAAAGGTAGAAGCATTATTTTCAGGTGGAGCAGACCCATATTCATTCGGAGCTAGAGATTTCGATAACTTAAACAATGTTACAAAAGATGATGAGGGTGAAGAATCATATGTATTATATGCTGAACCATCAGTTAAGGCTACTAAGACATTAAATGAAACTAACTCAGTTTTCTTACAAGCTGGATACTATATAGAGATGACTGAAGCTAATGATAAAACTAGTGATACTGGAGCTTGGAAAGGTAGTTCAGACAAGTATAATGACACTGGATTCGTAAGAGTTGGATTCACAAGTAAGTACTAATTAAATTTTATAAAAATTATATTCAAAAGCACCCCTGCAAAGGGGTGTTTTTATTTTATTTAAGGCAGTCTGAGATTTTTTTAAAAAGATATAAAATAAAAAGGAATTCTCTGGATGGTGGTGTAGATTATAAAAGATCAATTTACTGGGGACAAAAATTAAAAAAAATTTATTTTTGGAGGGAAAGGGATGAATATAAAAAAAATAGCTGTATTAGCCGGGTTGATGACCATGGGGACGGTATCTTTCGCTGCCGAGAGAAACGATGCGGAGGCATTATTGATACATAAAGGAAAAGAATTAAGTATTTTTAACATCAACGACAGGATGAGATTTGATGAGAACAGGTTGGAGATCAACGGGAATTTACACCTAAGTGAAAATAACAGATTAGAGATGAGACTTAGGCATTTCAGTAGCATAGGTGATGGAGATGTTGGAGATACTAGAGACAGTGGCAATACCGCAGAGGACAGGACAGAGATGAGATTTAGATTACATACTCAAGTAGATGTAGAGAATATGATAATCAGAACAGAGTTAAAGACAAACACATACGGTA
The DNA here is from genome assembly GCF_037132775.1 of Psychrilyobacter sp. Classification (GTDB taxonomy): domain Bacteria; phylum Fusobacteriota; class Fusobacteriia; order Fusobacteriales; family Fusobacteriaceae; genus Psychrilyobacter. Next base: position 14,555 of record NZ_JBAHZY010000132.1, on the reverse strand, counting down.
GTAATGACGGTGTAAATAATTTTGGTGGAAATAAACAATACCTTAGAGTGCAGCCGACATGGCACTTATTCACAGATGTTGAAGGATTAAGCTCCCACTTGAGGGCAGGTATAGCGTTTCAACATTATTCACCAGATGAAAAATCTACAGAGTATGCTTATTCGTTTACATCATCGTTTGAAAACTTCTATACAATAAATGATTATTTAGAAATCGAAGGAAATATCTACTATGACTATACTTTTGCTGGGAAAGGTTCAGATGATTATAACAGTGTAGACATAGAGGCATATGTATATGCTGACTATCCGTTGTATAATGCCGAGAATGGTATGAAATTAGAAGCATTGCTGGAGGGTGGGTTTGATCCGTATTCATTTGGGGCTAGACACTTTGGTGATTTGAATAACGTAAGTGGAAGTGGGGTAGAAGGACATGAAACTTATGTATTGTATGCAGAGCCATCAATCCAAGTAAGTAAATTATTGGATGAAAATAATTCAGTGTATTTAAAAGGCGGATACTATGTAGAACAAAATGATGAAAACTCAACTGGTAAGGTAGACGATACAGCATTTATAAGATTTGGATATACAAGTAAGTTCTAATTGCCCTGCTAAAAACACTCCTAATAAAGGAGTGTTTTTATTATATAACTAAGAACTACAAAAGAAAAACTGGTGTTTCTTTATCTTTAATAGGGCTATATGTTTATAAATAACAATAAATGTAAAGAAATAGAATGCTTTCTTAACATTTGTTATTATTTGTATTTACATTATGTGGAAACGATTCCAAAATAAAACTTTGGTTCAGAGAACACGAAATTTTTTAAAACTTAAACCGCTAATCATACGAATAAATTTGTGACTAATTACGCGTAAAGCATCAAAACTAAAGAGCCGTGTCGTTTCCTTGACATAAAAAAATAGTCACCAATGATGCGAAGAACGCTAAGATACAAAATAAAGTTTTTATGTAACTCTTAATTTATAAAAAAATTTAGAGTCTTGATGATGATCCTTACAATCACTTAGTGATGAAAAGGTTTTAAATTCGATTATAAATTTTTAAATTATTAATTCGCCATAGGCGATAGGGGGAATAATTATGTTTGGAAGAAGCAGTGGGATATTGTTACACATCTCATCCTTAGGGGGGGACGGTGGGATAGGAACCTTTGGCAAAGAGGCCTATGAATTTATTGACTTTTTAAAAAAATCGGATCAAAAATCATGGCAAATTCTACCACTGGGAACAACTTCTTACGGGGATTCGCCATATCAGTCTTTTTCAGCCTTTTCAGGGAATCCTTATTTTATCGATTTAGAAGAATTGATAGAGAGAGGTGGGCTAAACAGGCAAGAGGTGGAAGACACAGATTTAGGAGATGATAGGGAATACATAGACTATGAAAAATTATATAGAAATAAATTAAAACTTTTGAAAAAAGCTTACTTCAATGAGGGGAAGGATTTTTTAGAGGAGATAGAAATTTTTAAGAAAGACCATATCTACTGGATAGATGATTATGCGCTATTCATGGCACTAAAAGATAAAAATAACGGAAAAGAGTGGACAAAATGGGTGAAGGAAGAAAAGTTTGCCCATATAAATACCTTAAAAAAATACAGGGTAGAACTAAAAAATGAGATAGATTATTATATCTACCTGCAGTATTTATTCTATAGTCAGTGGGGAAAGTTGAAAAGATATGCCAATGAAAAGAAGGTGAAAATAATAGGGGATCTGCCTATATTTATATCTGGCGATAGTGTAGATGCATGGTTAGAAACAGAATTATTTTTATTTGATGAGGAAAAATATATGAAGGTTGTGGCAGGATGTCCGCCAGATGCTTTTAGTAACACAGGTCAACTATGGGGAAATCCACTCTATAACTGGAAGATTATGAGAAGACGAGGATATTCATGGTGGATTGAAAGGATAAGAGCAGCATTTGAGTTGTATGACCTGGTAAGGATAGATCATTTTAAGGGGTTTGAGTCCTATTGGGAGATACCGGCAAATGCTCCTACTGCCAGACCTGGAAGATGGGTAAAGGGGCCAGGCATAGAGGTATTTAAAGCCATAAATAATAAATTAGGAAATCTGCCTATTATTGCTGAAGATCTAGGGGTTTCAACTAAGGAATCAAGAAAACTATTAAAAGATAGTGGTTATCCAGGGATGAAAATATTGGAATTTGCTTTTGATTCAAAGGGAGATAGTGACTACTTACCCCATAAATATCTTTCAAATTCAGTGGCTTACACAGGAACCCATGACAACGAAACTGTTGTAGGATGGTATGAAAATATAGTGAAAGATGATAGGGAATATACCAAAAAATATTTGATGAAATATTTAAAATTAAAAATAAAAAATAAAGAAAAAATAAATGATCTATTTATAGAGGCTATCTGGAAATCTAAATCCGACCTAGCTATAGCTCAGATGCAAGATTTTTTGGGACTGGATAATAAAGCCAGAATGAATACTCCATCAACATTAGGAAATAACTGGAAATGGAGACTGAGAGGGGATGAACTTACAGATGAATTGGCAAAAAAAATAAAGAAAATGACAATTAAATATGATAGATAGGAAAAAAATGAGTTTAAATTATTTTTAATTTCGTCATAGGCAATATGGGAGGGATACATGAAATTTGAAAAAAGTATAATTAAAACAGGTTTGGAAAAAAAATTATTAGTTAAATATGGGAAGAAAATATCTGAAGGGTTGGATTTTGAAATATATGATGCACTATCTCAAGCAATAATGGAGGAGATAGCTGGATCTTGGAAAATTACCAAAGATCTATATAATAATGGCAGAAAAGCCTTTTATTTTTCTGCGGAATATCTAATGGGAAGGGCCTTGGGTAATAACTTAATCAACCTAGGAATGTATGAAGGGGTTAAGGAGTTGTTGGAGGAGTTAAATATTGATATCAATAAGATAGAGAGTGCCGAATCAGATGCAGGATTAGGTAATGGTGGACTAGGAAGATTGGCGGCTTGTTTTATTGAATCTATGGCTACACTAAATTTACCTGGGACAGGATATGGGATCAGATATAAATTTGGAATGTTCAGGCAGCAATTTGAAGATGGGTTTCAAGTGGAATATCCAGATAACTGGTTAAAATACGGGGATCCTTGGAGTCTGAGAAAGGACAGAGATAGAGTGAAAGTAAGATTTAATAAAGATGAGAGTGTCGTGGCAGTACCTTACGATACACCTATCATTGGATATGGGACTAATAATATAAATACACTAAGACTATGGCAGGCAGAACCTGTGGAGGAGCTAGATTTAGGCGAATTTAATGAACAACATTATATAGGAGCTATGAAGGAAAAAAATGAGGCGGAAAATATATCTAGAGTTTTATATCCTAATGATGATACCAATGAGGGGAAAAAATTAAGATTGAAACAACAATATTTCTTTACCTCAGCATCATTACAAGATATTATTAGAAAATTTAAGCTAAAACATGGAACGGATTTTAGTATGTTACCAGATTTTACAAGTATTCAATTAAATGATACCCACCCAGTGGTAGCCATACCTGAATTAATGAGAATTCTAATAGATATAGAGGGATTGTTATGGAAGGATGCATGGAGGATAGTCAATAAAACATTTGCGTATACTAATCATACGATCTTATCAGAAGCCTTAGAAAAATGGTATACAGAATTATTTAAAGAGGTATTGCCTAGAATATACACTATAATAGTGAGGATTCATGTGCAATTTCAAGAATTGTTGGAGGAAAAATATCCAGTAGATCTAAAAAGAAGAAAGAGAATGACAATAGTCGATGAGAACACAAACTTAATCCATATGGCTTGGCTTGCAATTTATGGTTCTTATGCTGTAAACGGTGTGGCGGCACTCCATACAGAAATATTAAAGGATTCAGAATTAAAAGATTGGTATGAGTTGTATCCTGAAAGGTTCCAAAATAAAACTAACGGAGTTACTCAAAGGAGATGGCTATTAAAATCAAATCCTGAATTAGCAGGATTGATTACAGAGTTAATTGGTGACAAATGGGTTGTTGATCTAAGTGAATTGAAAAAATTAGAGATGTATGTGACAGATGAAAATGTATTGAATAGGTTTTTAGATATAAAAAACATAAAAAAAGAGCAATTAGCTAAATTTATAAAGGGAAATACAGGAATAGATATAGATACTGATTCTATATTTGATATACAAGTAAAAAGGTTACATGAATACAAGAGACAAATATTAAATATATTCCATATAATGGATCTATATAATAGAATAAAAAAAACCCCTAAGATGAAAGTTACTCCTAAAACCTATATCTTTGGAGCTAAGGCAGCATCTGGATATTTTAGAGCTAAGGGAATTATAAAATTAATTAATGAGGTCGCAGAAACTGTAAATAACGATATAGATGTAGATGGAAGAATAAAAATTGTATTTGTAGAAAACTATAATATTTCACCAGCAGAACTTATATTTCCAGCAGCAGATGTATCTGAACAAATTTCTACAGCAGGAAAGGAAGCTAGTGGGACAGGAAATATGAAATTTATGATGAATGGAGCTCCTACACTGGGAACTTTGGATGGAGCAAATGTAGAGATAGTAGAAGAAGCAGGAATCGAGAATAACTTCATCTTTGGAATGAAGGTGGAAGATATAATAGAGTTAAAAAAATCTGGATATGACCCAACTAAGGTTATGAATGTAACTAAAGGGCTAAAAAAAGTAATGGATCAGTTAATAGATGGAACTTATAGTGATGGTGACACAGGAATGTTCAAAGAGCTATATGAGGCACTCTTAGTAGGAGCATCTTGGCATGCACCGGATCATTATTTTGTATTGCAAGATTTTGATGATTATAGAAGGGTTAGAGAGAGTATCGATAGTGTTTTTGAAGATAGAATGGGATGGGCTAAGAAAGCATGGATGAATATATCCAATGCCGGAAAATTTACAAGTGACAGGACGATAGCACAGTATGCAAAAGAGATATGGAAGATAGAGGGAAAAAAGATATAGTTAGATCTTATCCCTTGAAAATTTTCGACTAAGGTGCTACAATAATTGGTGAAAAATTATATAGAAACTTAGGGGGAAAAGATGCAAACATTTAGAACTAGCGGAGTTTGTGCTAAAACAATAGATTTTAAAATAGAAGATGGTATACTAAAAGATGTAAAATTCAATGGTGGATGTGCCGGAAATGCTATCGGGTTATCAGCTTTAGTAGAGGGAATGAAAATAGAAGAGGTGATTGCTAGACTACATGGGACTGAGTGTGGAAAGAGACCTACATCATGTCCTGATCAATTAGCAAAAGCATTGGAAGATTTTATAAAATAAAAATGAGGAGGTTTTTAGTCTTTAAATGCTAAAGACCTTTTTTAAATTTATTCTATTTTAAAGAAAATATGGTAAAATTATAGGAGTTCAGAAAAAACGTAATCGCAAATTTTGATAGTAGCCATAATGCATACTTTAGAAGGACTATAATCGAAATTAATATAATTTTTAGCATGTGTGACATACTCCCCCACCTAGCCTATGAAAACGGCTTGAGGAGGGGGCTTCTTGGGAAGTGAGTTATTAAGAACTAGCTCATATTTACCAAGCTCTACGGGTAAGCCCTACACTGATATATTTTAGTAAGCTAGTAGCTTTTCACCTTATGAAAGGATATTGTAACTAGCATTAAGATCTCTATCTATCGAAAGTCCACAATTACAACTATAGATTTTTTCATCTAGTTTGAGAGTTGATTTTACTGAACTGCAAGATGAACAAGTTTTAGAAGAAGGATAATACCTATCTATTTTAATAACTTGTTTACCTGAAAATATAGATTTGTATTCAAGCATTAGAACAAACATACCCCACGCATTGTCAAAGGTATGTTTAGCTAGATTTTTAATCTTAATAGATTTAAGATCTAAATCTTCAATACAGATTGCATTATATTTATCTATAAGTTTCTTAGATAATTTATGAAGATAATCAGCTCTTGAATTTTTAATTTTTGAATGTAGTATACCTACTTTTAATTTTTGTTTATACCAATTATTAGAACCTTTAGTTCTTCTAGCTAATATACGTTGTTCTTTAGCTAATTTATCATGATATTTATTATAGAATTTAGGTGCATGACCTCTTTGGTTTTCAGAGGAAACAAATAATTCTTTGGAAAAATAATCAAGACCAATTATATTATTGTCGTTAGGTACTGGTTTAATATCTAATTGAAATTCAGTTAAAAGGCTTACATAATAAGCCCCATTAGGTTCACAACTTATGGTAGCTAATTTAATCTTATGAGTATTAGGTACTAATCTATGAAGTTTTATTTTAAGACACTTGAGCTTAGGAAATTTCAATCTCCCATTTTCAATTCTAATAACGTTGTTTACATTGTTAGTTGAATAAGATTTTTTTGTATTTCTTTTAGATTTAAATTTAGGGTATTTAGTTATTTTTTTAAAGAACCCTTGGAAAGCTTTATCTAAATTTTTTAATGTTATTTGTAGAGACATACTATCCACTTCTTTTAAGAATTCTAATTCTTTCTTTAATGAAGTCAATTCCTTAGCTTGAGCATTATATGCAGTAGATTTTTTTTCACTCTCATATAATTTGATTCTCTTGTCTAAAAACATGTTATATATTAACCTTGTAGAGCCAAAAGTCTTATGAATTAATATTTCTTGTGCCTTAGTTGGTAGTATTCTAAATTTAAAAGCTTTGTTATATTTTTTCATAGATTTTCACCTCCTACACACATGATATATACATAATATTATAACATGTATAGTACAGTTTTAACAGAAGAAAACTATATCCAATCTCAAGATGGAATTAATTAGAAAACCTTTGCTATTCATCTCCCTCTTAATAGAAGAGGGAGTTTTCTAGCAAAATTAAGATAAAAAAAAATTATACACTCTAATCCCTCTCTTGATTACTAACTAATACTGTCGTATTAAAATGATCAAGGAGGGTTACTGGCTTTGAAAGTAATGTGTAATTCATTGATGTTAATCCTTTCTAAAAGTGTTGAAATTGTTATTTTAATTCAAGAATAGAAAGTCTTAGTATCCAACATTTCCAATCATTCTAGAGGTTATTCTTTTAAATATCTCCATCTCCTCTTCGGAAATATCCTTTTTCAAATCCCTATTGAAGTTTTCTCCTACGGGAAGTGTTCTTTCTCTCAGCTCCATACCTTTTTTAGTAAGTTCTATAAAAGTCACTCTTCTGTCGGCTATAGTTTTTTTCCTGACAATATAGCCCTCTCTTTCCATCCTATCTATGAGGCGGGCCACTGTAGAAACCTTGATATTCATTTTTTCCCCCAGTTTATGCTGGCTTGTACTCCCGAATTTTTCCAGATAGGAGAGAACAATCCACTGGACCCTTGTTATCCCTTCTTTCAACAGTCTTTTATTAAAACTGTCTGTTATTTTCTTGCTGGCATTGGTAATAAACCATGTAGTGCATTTATCTATATCAAACATATTTTCACCTCTGTTTTTAAGTTTTATCTTTATAACATATACCCTCTATACCTATCATATCTCACTGATATCAACTTTGTCAAATAAATAAAAACTAATAACAGCAAGTATTCTAATAACAAAAAATATTATACAAAGTATTTATATTTTTATAGAGTAGAGTGGTATTCTATAAAAAGTATTAATAATTATTATGACTTTTTTTATTGAATAATTCTTTTCTTGTCACAAAGCTGACATAAAACTACGTTATCATCAATCATAATATTACAGTTTGATATTTTAAAGACTCAAGTTGTAGATTTAAAAACAAAAAATGAGGTGTAATAATATGAAAAAAAGTTTTATGCTCTTGGTCTTCATTCTGTCAATATTTACTTATAACGTCAATGCTTATCCAAAAACTTATCGGAGTAGGATGAAAAGTTACAAAAAAAGTAGTGGCAGCGTGTTCAAGAGTTACAACAAATATAGTAGTGGTTCCAAAAAAAAGGAAAAAATTTTTAAAAGCTTTTCCTTTGGAAATAAACCTAAGACAGAAAAAATAAAGTTGAGTTCCACAGCTAGTAAAAAAACATATAATAAATATCTAAAAAACAGAAAATATTCACCCAAAGAAGATATTCCATCATCTTCAAAAAATTACAGTTCATCTACTCAATATAAAGATGCTTATAACAAGAGTAGGTCGTATACTAAAAAATCCTACTCAGATTATAAATATCGGTATTATTCAAGAAAGAGGTATTCACCGCCAAGTTATTACTATCGCTCCTATAGAAGTTTTGGGATATGGAATTCTTTATTTCTTTGGATGATGTTGGATAGTATAAGCACTCCACGGTACTCAAGGTTTTACTACAGCCATTACGATGACCCAGATGTACAAAAATTTATAGAGGAAGCCAATGAACTTTCAAAGGATAATGAAGAACTTAAGGAAAAATTAGATACAATGGAAAAAGAAGTTCAGACTATGAAATTAAAAGGCGCAGTAGTTGATTCAAATTATATTCCTGAAGATATCTCGCCTGAGCTTGCACACAGCGAAAGCCATCTTGAAAAAAACTTCCAAAAAGATTCGATATTTAGCATAAAAAAAATTAGTCTGATAATTATTATTGTTTTAGGAGTCCTGACTATATTTTCAGTATAAAAGGAGGTAATATGTTCAATTTTTTAAAAAAACAAAAAGAAAAACAAAATGATGATTTTTTATCTTACTATTTTTAAAATAGAGTCATATGTCGAGTTTGACCCCATACTGTTTTCAAATTTAGGCTTGGACTCAAAATTTCTTTTTTTCAATTACAGGAATATTGTAAAGAAGATAGGAGTTTTTGAATCCAATGGAGCTAAATTAGCAAATGTTTACCTCGATTCTGAAACTGGCGAAAAAAGCTATATCCAATTAATGTTTTCTGGGAAAGAGGTAGAAAGTTGCATACTTTTTAAGAATTATGACAACATCTTTCCAGCTAGCGAAGAGGATTGGCTCACATGGCTAGGAGATGATTCAGAAGTTGGGCTAATAGGAGATCCATATTTTGTAATAGAAGATACTCCAGAAGAAAGACTCCAGGACATTGTTTTTAAGGTTATACAGAAGAAGATCCCTAGTTTTAATAACTTTGAAGATGCAAAAATAGATTTACAAGAAAATATCTTTGCAACTGACCTGCTACACTGCGCAGCAGATAGTGAAGGGATCGACTATTTGGAGATTCTTAAAATTGTTCAAGATAATTTTAAGGATGAAAAGTGGATAGATAAAGTAGAAGGAAGTACACATAGCACAAAATTTTATATTAATCTTTGCGAAACTGAGGCTCACATGACTTCAGAATATGAAAATTATTATGAGATTTCCAAGGGGATAGAATTTAAAGAAACTATATACAGCAGTAAAGATGGCGATCCTGAAAAAATTGTAGAAAAAATACACGCTCTTTATTCGAGAAAGGTATCAGAGGAGTTTTTTGAATTTGAGTTTATTAGTTTAAATTCAATAAAAAATGATGATGGTGCTTACGTCTCTATTGATATTGGTATAGAGCTTCCAAAATCTGTCCTTGGGAAACTTTAATTTAGGAGGTTTAAAATGAACGTTTTTGTCAAAAAAAATGAGATCAAAACTTTAGAGGATATCCTATTAGAAAACGGATTCTCTATAAATAAGGAGGATGAAATTTTATTTGTCAATTTAATTGATTCCGATGCATCTGTCGCCATTGTGAAAAACGAAGATTCCCTTTACTTTGAACTTGATCTGGTGGGAATAAATAAAGTCAGGGATGACATAGACTTTTATAAAAAAATATTGAACTTAAATACGGAAATACTGCCAGTTTCCATAGCTATCAATTCATCAGAGGAAACAGATAATAGGCTGATAGTAGCAGAGTCTCTTCCAACTGAAAATCTGGATGAAAATGAAATTTTAGAGGTGTTGGACGTTATGGACATCAGCCTTCCAAAAATACTAAAACTAATAAACGAATATATTAAATAGGAGGTTCACATGGGAATGTTTTCAAGGGTAACAAGCATCTTTAAATCAAATGTCAACACTATATTGGAAAAAATGGAAGATCCGAATAAAATACTGGATCAAAATATTAGGAATATGGAATCGGAGTATGTCAAAGCAAAAGAGAGTGTTTCAAAAGCAAAAGCCGAAGAAATAAGACTCACTCGTAGAGTTAACGAATTGACTACAGAGGCTTTAAAATGGACTAAGAATGCAAAGTTAGCTCTCACAAAAGGAAATGAAGACTTAGCCAGGAAAGTCTTTTTATTAGAATCTTATTTTTACTCCTATTCCTTCATCATATTCTGAGTGAGTATTTGCTGTAAATGAGATCCACTTTCTATATCTGTATTCCAGTTCCAAAACATATTCTTCTTCGGTATCTACCTCCCAATTAAATTGGAGTTTGTTGGTAAGTTGTAGTTCATTGGAAAACACGACCTCTATATCCCCGTCATCGTAAAGTTTCAGTTCAGATTCTATTAAGAGTGGGAGAAGGTACTCAACACCTAAAAATCCTCTGTTGTCTATTTCTTCGTCATCCTCTTCATTAAAATTAAATCCCAAGGTTAACGACAGGTTACGGTTTACATATCTGCTATAATATACATCCAAGTCATGCTCGCCTTCATAGGAAGCTTCACCACTTAGGGAGAGAATATTTTTTGTATTGAAGGATGATAAATTGATGGCTGAGTAGTTGGTCGCTCCAGTGACATCTCCTTTGTAAAACCACTTTCTATCCGAGGAGAGCTTGGTGGACAGAGTTTTGGGAAGTTCCTCGCTGTCGTAGCTAACTATCCTGGACATACCTGTTTTCATGTGATATAAGTTATGGCAGTGAAAAACCCAGTCCTTTTCCTCATTGGCCAAAAATTCTATCTCTACAGTCTGCATGGGAGGAACATCTACAGTGTGTTTCAGTGGAGAATTAGGCCCATGCTTGTTTAGGACTCTGAAAAAGTGTCCATGTAGATGAAGAGGATGATGCATCATAGTCTCATTTTCCAAGATAAATTTCACCTTTTCCCCCTTGCGGATGAGGATTTTGTCGCTTTCCGACAATGCCTTATTGTTAAAGGTCCAAATATACCTCTCCATATCGCTTGTAAGTTTTAGATGGACAACTTTCTCTTGGAGATCGTTACTGTATTCCGTTGATTTCATAGCCCTTAGAAAGTCATATGAAGAGGCTTTCCCCTCAGAGTTCATAGAAATATCATGGTTCATCATACTGATTTCGCTATTTGCAGTTTCCATAGGCATCATATGAGAAGTTTTTTCTTCATCTTTCTTCATCTGCACTTCACCAATATGGAGCACAGTATCTCCCGTGCCATACTGGGCAGAAGCTTTAAATGTTCCTCTAGCTTCAACAATAAGATCGTAGGTTTCAGCAACTCCTATGAGTAACCTGTCCCTGTGAACGGGCACAACGTTCAAACCATCTGCAGCTACTATCTTCATAGTTCCCTTTGAATAAGAAAGGTTAAAGTAAGTTGATGCTGCTGCATTTATTACCCTTAATTTTATGGGTGTTCCTTCCTTAATATTTTTCAGAGATATCTTTTCTTGTCCATTTATGAGAAATTTATCATACCCCACGTCTGAAAGATCCATGGGACTCATTCTCATTAAAGAGCTCATCAATCTTTCACTTATTCGCCCTTCCCTGACTACTCTTTCCCAAGATTGAACCGTCCCTTTTTTTAAAGCATAATAGTCACCATCTTTCTTTAAGTTTCTAAGGACCTGATCCGGAGATTCATCGGTCCAATCTGAAAGGACAACTACATACTCTGTCATCGTTTCTTTTTTATCTTTGGGATGGATTACTATACTGCCATATACTCCTCGCTGTTCCTGAAGACCAGTATGCGAATGATACCAGTATGCTCCCGACTGTATCAGAGGAACTTCATATGTAAATGAAGTTCCTGCCTTGATAGGGGGAGTATTGAGATAGGGAACACCATCCTGATCATTTGGAACGAGGAGTCCATGCCAATGAATAGAGGTCTCTACATCCATTTTATTGTTGAAGGTTACTCTGAGAAGATTTCCTTCTGTAAACACTAGAGTTGGACCTGGAATACTGCCGTTTAATGTCATAGCCATTACTGGAGTACCTGTAAAATCAACTTCAGTATAGGCTATATCGATTTCATATTCCACAACCTTGGCAGTGGATATAACTGATAAAATTATATAGATAAATAGATGCAAATACTTTTTCATATTCTCCTCCTTTTTTAATTACTGTACTATGCGCTAATCTTATGAATTTCATCATGAGAGAGGCTTTTCTTCCTCACCTACTTTTTGTTTTTCCTCCTTAAGATGTGTATCCTCCACTTCACCTTTTCCTGGTGGATTATAGTGTTCTCCATCATCTTCAAAACCATATACTCCAAAGGTAATAATCTCTACTGCATCTGGATCTACTCCTGGTATCTTTCCCCTCTTTTTATTCCAGGCAGCAGCACATTCTGGACATGATTGTTCTCGACCTTCTATTACTAGAAGGTCAGCACAAATACAGTATCCCATATAAATTGCACACCATGCACAGTCATTTTGAATACAGCACCTGTATTTTCCTTTTTCTCTCAATTCTTGTTTTAAAGTCTCTAAATTGTTTTGAAACGCTGCAACACTAATAACCTCACTTTCTCTATAGGTTGATTTGGGTTCCCAAAATTCTATGGTGTAGAGATGGTATCCAACTAGAACTAAGATTATAGAAACAAATATATATACTTTTTCACATTAATTCACCTCGCTAAAAAATTGGTATACAATAAGAATCATCAATATTCTCCAACTTGCAATAAATTAAGGAAGATAAAAGTTCCCTGAAGGATAGTTGACTATTCCTCCCAGAAAATTTACAGGCCTATTTCCCTTCTATAAAGGGCTGTTTTATCATGTATGAAAAGTGCTCATACCTCTCTTCGGTATATCCAGGTATTCCATACTTAGGTGTCGATATTTCCTCCTGGGGAAGGAAGGTTCCAAAAAATTTATCCCATAGTATCAGAAAGGATGAAAAGTTAGAATTTGATTCCTTCCACTTTAAAGAATGATGAATCCTATGGATATATGGTGTCACAATAAACTTAGAAAGAAGGATATCTAACCTCCGGCTGATTTTTATATTGCTGTGATGGAAATATACATTAATATTAAATATAACATCATAGAGCAAAAGGGCTTCTACGGGTACTCCTATTAAAAGAATAAAGGGAAGCTTGAAAAGATGTCCCATGAGTACCTCAAAAAAATGAAATCTCAGGGCAGAAGAAACGTTGAGCAGCTTGTCTGTATGATGAATACTGTGAAACCTCATTAGAAAGGAAACCCTATGAAGCAGCCGGTGCCACCAGTAGTTTACACAATCTAAAAATATAACTCCTAAGATAAGTTTAAATTTAGAATCAAAAGAGGTTGTATTCATAATCCCCACTTTTAAGTTCTCAAGGTATTTGGCCAGAGCATAAACTGTAAATAGTGCAAAATACCTCCCAATAAGTAAGTTAACTACCCCAAGACCCAGATTACTTATATCATGACTTTTCCCAACTATATTCCTGCCTACCTGAGGCATTATTCTTTCCAATATAAATAACATCAAAAAAATTCCTCCCATCAATATCAATCTTTCCATAGCTTCCCCCTTTTTTTCAATAGCTTTGAATCTCAATTCCTGAAATTTTATAACTATAATGTATTTTATACTCTCTATTTCTCTTGTTCCTCCTTTACAGAGTCTACTTTGAAGAGAACCTTTGGTCTGTCAGGACTATGCAGATATTGTATCGACCTATAAATTGAGAACCTTATCCACTTATCTGATAACATTTAAAGAGGAAATGGTATAAGACTTTAGTAAATAATATTTAAGATGATGTTAATTTTAATATATATAAAATGGAGGGAATTTATGAGAAAAATTTTGATTGAGGGAATGATTTGCAGCAAATGTACGGATAAAATTGAAAAAAAACTCAGATCTATAGATGGAGTGGAAGATGTAAAAGTTCTTCTGGATGAAAAGGAGGCATATGTATCTGGAGATGTGGATGAGCAGGTTTTAAAAGAAGCTATTGAATCTGAAGGGTACGAAGTTACTGCAATAGAACCAATAGAGGGAATCAAACACCCTGAAGAAAGAAAAGGTTTTTTTAGGAGACCTCTAAAGAGGATAGAAAATTCCAATGAGGATACTTTTGGACCTGGAGACCTTCACTACTATAACTCAAAGAAAAAAGAAAAGGAAGAGAAGTAATGTCAAAAAAGGGAAGCAAAATTGTTTCTCTTTTGGGGCTGTTGTAAGTTTTATGTAAACTCTAAAAATTAATGTAAAACTTTTATAAAAAGAGGAGTAATAATTCTTTAATTATTGCTTCTCGTTTTTAATATATTAGAACTTTATTTTTTGTATGTCAATAGCAGAGCCTAAAATTAGCCTCTTTTAAAAG
>NZ_JBAHZY010000121.1:0-44728 GCF_037132775.1 Psychrilyobacter sp. | reverse complement strand
CGATCTTAAATTTAAACTTAGAAGAGTAAGTTTTTCGTGTATTCATAATCAAAATCCCCCATATTGTTTTCTTAAATTATACCCTATTTTTTTGCTTAAGGTTAAACACTCTTTGTATGAATTTATACGACCATTATATTCTATGCTATAATAATTTATAAAAATTAAGGTTTTGGAGGTCAAAAATGAAATTCAAAAATATAATAATTACACCATTAAAAAAAGAAGATATAGATGACATAGTTAGGATGTTAAATAATCCAAATATGTGGATATATCTTCCTTTCGCACCTGCACCAGAAGAGATGTATAGAGGATATTTTGAGCCTATGGCTGAAATTATAGCTAATTCTGAAACTCCTAGTAGTATGGTCTATATCTTAAGAGAAAAAGGTACTAATAAATTTATTGGAAACTATGGAATTATGGGAAATCCTATGAATGAAGGAGTATTTGAGATAGGGTATCAAATAACAGAAGAATTCTGGAGAAAAGGAATTGGAACTTACATAGCTAAATTAGCTATTGAATACGCCTTTAAGAAAATGAAAGCTCATAGAGTTGAAGCTAATTGTTACTCTACAAATATAGGTTCAAAGAAGGTTTTAGAGAAAGCAGGGCTACTTTTTGAGGGAGACTCAAAAGGGTATTATAAAACAGATGAAAAAATTATTTCGAAATCTAATTACGGATTGTTTAGAGGATAAAAAAGGGTAGTGTAAATAATTCATAAAAATATGGTATAATAAGTTCAAATTCAAACTTAAAAATATTTAATCATGAAGTTAGCATAATAAAAAAATATATAGATAAGGAAGGTTTTGAACAACCTTTTTTAGTTATTAGTTTGTATGGAGTATACCGGGAGGATGAAAACATATGACAAAAGAAAATTTTTTAAAATCAATAGGAACAACAGAGGAAAAATTAAAGATGGGAAAGAAAGAAGTTATAAAATTTGATGACGGCGATCCTGAATGTATAGGATGGGAAGTGCGATATATAGATGAGAAGCAATGTATCGAGGTAGCTCTAGGGTGTAAGTGTAGCACTAGTAACAGTTTACATAATAAATTATAAATTAAAGCCTCTAGCAATTGCTGGGGCTTTTTTAAGTTGCCATAAGATATTGGAATTTATTTATTAATTTGAGGTATAATAGGTAGTGATAACCTATAGGAGTGAATAAAAATTCAGATTTTAGTTTAAGTAAAAAAATGTCTTGAAAAAGGGAGGAAATTTATGATTTTAGGGCTAACAGGTGGAATAGCCAATGGAAAGAGTACAGTGAGTAAAAAATTAAAAGAATTAGGTAGCTATATAATAGATGCAGACAAAATTTCAAAGGAAGTTTCAGACTCTTTGGAAGTATTGAAAAAGTTAGAGGCAAACTTTGGTTCTGAGATAATAGATAACGGTCATTTGAACCGGCAAAAGCTAAGGGGAATAATATTTAAGAATAAGAAAAAAAGAGAACTTTTAAATAATATAATGCACCCTGTTATAGTGGGGAAAATAATAGAAGAGATAGAAAGTAATAGAGGAGAGAAGTTGATAGTACTAGATATTCCTCTTCTCTATGAAACAGGGCTAGAGTATCTTTGTGACAAGGTATTAGTGGTATGTACCAATGAGGAAATTCAAATAGGGAGGATAAAAACCAGAGATGGGCTAGAGGAGGCCTTGGCAAAGAAAATAATTGATGTCCAGATGCCCATGATGGAAAAATTAAATAAAGCGGACCTATATATTGAAAATAATGAAAACTTAGAGGAATTATTAAAAAAAGTTGAACTAATATATAGTCAACTAATAAAATAATTAAAGTAGAAGTAGCTTTTAAATGAAAGCCTCTCTACTTTGAGTTCAAAGTTAAAATATGTTATAATGACTAGTTGAAGCACCCATGCGGTGTTAGTTTGTATATAAAAAATGGAGGAGAAGATTATGAAAAAAGAGGTAGTAAGAGGCTTAGGTACTTGGTTTGGGTTAGGAGATCTACCTAAAGCACCAGGAACGATGGGAACACTAGGTGCAATACCGTTATTTTTTATGTTGAACTCATTTAGATTAATAATAGCTGATGTTAGATTATATAACTCATTTTATTTTATATTTTTAATGGGATTTTTTGCCCTGTCAATATATGTATCAGACAGGTGTGAAAGGGAGATTTTCAAGGAAAAAGACTCGCAAAATATAGTGATAGATGAGGTTTTAGGATTTATGGTTACAATGTTTTTAGTTAACCCAGTGGGATATAAAGAAACAATAGTAGCGGTAATTTTAGGATTTTTATTGTTCAGATTTTTTGATATAACTAAGATAGGTCCCATAGATAAATCACAGCATTATGGATATGGATTAGGAGTAGTTTTAGATGATTTCTTAGCAGGAGTTGTGGCGAATTTCTTACTGATAATGTTGATGACAATAATTTTCTAGGAGAAATAATATGGATGCAACGATTATATTGGTAGGGACAGAACTTCTAAACGGAATGACTGTGGACACCAATAGTATATATATGGCAGAAGAACTAAATAAATATGGGATAGAGATAAGACATAAATTGGTGGTAGGTGATAATATAAAAGATATTATAGAAGCCATAGAATATGGAAATTCAAAATCAGACTTAGTTATATTGAGTGGTGGATTAGGTCCGACGATGGATGATTTGACAAAATCAGCTATCTCTAAATTTTTAAATGTAGACTTAGTGGTAGACAGAGAAGATTATATAGATTTAAAGAAAAAATATGACTCCTATAAACTTATACTAGAAGATAAAAATCTTAGGGAAGCTGAAAAACCATATGGAAGTCAAACGATTATTAATGATGTAGGGATGTGTAAAGGGATATATATAGATAAAATAGTAGCATTTCCTGGAGTGCCCAGAGAACTTTATAATTTATTTCCTAAGTTTTTAAAATTACTGGTATCCCAGGGGGAACTGAAAAAAAGTATTTATATAAAAGATATTTTAGTTTGGGGGATCCCGGAATCAGTATTAGAAACTCAAGTTATTCATTTATTTGAGGTAAAGGGAATTCATTATGAGTTCTTAGTAAAAGATTATGGTATAATAATAAGACTACAAACGATAAGTACTAATAAACTTAGTGTGGATAAAATAACATCAAGTCTATATAAAATAATAGGTGAAAATGTGATAGGTGAAGACGAGGAGAGGTTAGAAACCGTAATCTACAAATATTTAAAGGAAAAAAAATATCATATATCTCTTGCAGAGTCATGTACAGGGGGGATGATAGCTTCAAAATTTATCGAGGTAGATGGAATATCTTGTGTATTTAAAGAGGGAATAGTGTGCTACAGTAATGAATCTAAGCGAACTAGACTAGGAGTAAAGACGGAGACTTTAGACGTTCATGGAGCTGTTTCCTATGAAACTTGTAAGGAGATGTTAGGTGGATTAGATACAGACGTAAAAATAGCTATAACGGGGATAGCGGGTCCAAATGGCGGAACAGAAGAAAAACCAGTCGGAACTGTATATATCGGGGTAGTTGTAGGGGAAAAAGAATACATAAAAAAATATCTCTTTAGTGGAAATAGGGAAAGAATAAGAAGACTTACCATGATGAGAGCAATGTTTGAAGTACTTAAAATTTTAAAGGGGTGAGGTAAGATGGCACTAGGAGAAAAAATAAAAAAATGTAGAAAAGATAAGAGATACTCTCTGAGAGTGCTAGCTTCTAAAGTGAACTTATCAGCTAGTTTTTTATCTCAAATAGAGCAAGGTAAGGCATCTCCATCTATCGAAAACTTAAAGAAAATTGCTAATGAATTGGATGTAAGAGTAAGTTCGTTGATAGAGGAAGATGATGGAAAAAAAGATACAGATGTAGTAAGAAAAAACGAAAGAAATAAGGTAGAGAGTATAGGTTCTAAAACAATGATATCATTATTGACTACTTCGGATATAGAAAAACATATGGAACCAATACTATATGAAATTGAACCTGGAGGGGAGAGTGGAAGAGATTACTATACTCATAATGGTGAAGAGTTTATATTTGTTCTTGAAGGACAAATAGAAGTACAGATTGAAAGTAAGAGTTATATATTAGATGAGGGAGATAGTTTATATTTTAAATCTACTCAAAAACATAAATTTAGAAATCCGGGAGATAAATTAGTGAGGGCAATATGGGTAGTAACTCCTCCAACATTTTAAGGTGGTGAAAGATGAAACTAAATTTAAAAGAAATAAAGATAATAATTTTAGATGTAGACGGTACCATGACCGATGGAAAGATCACATATGATAACAATGGAATAGAGACAAAGTCATTTGATGTAAAAGATGGGATGGCTATAGCTCAGGCTATAAGATATGGGATAAAAGTAGCTATAATAACTGGAAGAACCTCTAAAATAGTAGAATATAGAGCCTCAGAATTAGGGATTTTAGATATATATCAAGGGATAGGAAATAAAATTGCTATCTTGGATAAACTCCTTGAAAAGCATGATTATACTTATGAAAATGTGGCTTATATGGGGGACGATATCAATGATATCCCTGCTATGATGAGAGCAAGTTATGTAGGAATAACGGCAGATGCGGTATCAGATATAGAGGAGTTTTCACATTTTAAAAGTAGATATAATGGTGGACATGGTGCTGTAAGAGAATTTATAGAAACAATATTAAGAGCAAATGGAATATGGAGCCAGATTATAGATAGCTACAAGAGTAAAAAATAGAAAAATGTAGGGGTAGAGTCTTGTGCCTGCCTAAAAAGAAGGAGTAGAATTATGAAGATAGAACATTTGAATGTTACGAGATTAATTAAGTTATTTATAGCAGGTAGTAGATGGATGTCTAAGTATGCAGATATATTAAACGACTTAAACGTATATCCTGTACCAGATGGAGACACAGGGACAAATATGTCTATGACTATGCAGGCAGTAGAGAATGAATTGGTAAAATTAAATCATGAACCTACAATGCATGAATTTTGTGAATTAGTATCGGAAGCTGTATTGTTAGGGGCTAGAGGGAATTCAGGGACGATTTTATCTCAAATTATCCAAGGATTTTTAAATGGATTTGAAGATAAGAAAGAACTAAATATAGATGATATAACAAGATCTTTTGAACAGGCTTCTAAATTGGCTTATAAAGCTGTAAGTAACCCTGTAGAAGGGACTATGCTTACTGTAATTAGAGTTATAGCTGAAAAAGCGAAAGAATACGATGGACCAAAGGATAACTTTGTTCCATACCTCTCATATATAAAAGAAGCAGCTTACCAAGCTGTAGAGGAAACTCCAAATCAATTATTGAAGTTGAAGGAAGCAGGAGTTGTAGATGCAGGTGGGATGGGTGTTTTCTATCTTATTGAAGGATTTGAAAAATCAATAACTGATCCTGAGATGTTAAAAGATTTAGAAAGAATAGTGAAAAGTCAGGCTCATAGAAGAGAAAGGTTAGGAGCTACCAATATTGATATTGATATTGAATTTAAATATTGTACTGAATTTATTGTACAAGCAGGAAAATTTAACCTAGAAGATCTAAAAGAAGAGATAAAAGGACTGGGAGATTCAATGGTAGTAGCTCAAAGTTCCACAAAAACTAAAACACACATCCATACAAACAATCCTGGAGCTGTATTAGAGGTAGCTATGAAATACGGTGGATTAGATAATATCAAGATAGATAATATGGAATTACAACATAGAAGTTTACACCTAGCAGAGGAAGACTTAACGGATAAAAACTCAGCGCACGTGATGATTCAAAATGAAAATACAGAAAAAAAAGCTTATTTTGCCATAGCTGATACCTATGAAATGGGAGAGTTATTCATCAAATCTGGAGCTACCTGTGTACTTATTGGCGGGCAAGGACAGAATCCAAGTGTGGCAGATATGGAAATGGCAATAGCTAAAATAGACGCAAAGGAAATAGTGCTTTTACCAAATAATAAAAATATTATTTCGGCTGCAAAAATAGTCGTTGAAAGAGCAACTAAAAATGTAGAAATTTATGAGACTAAGACTATGTTAGAGGGAAATTTTTATGTAGAAAATAAGTCAGGAAATTTGGAACAAGTAGTGAAAGATGCTAGAAGAAATAAATCTATTGAGATTACAAAAGCTGTAAGGAATACAAAGGTAGGAGATCTAATTATTACCGAGGGGAACTATATAGCTTTGGTAAATGGAAAGATTATGTATGAAAATAAAGATATAAAGGATCTTATATTCGATCTATATGAGGGAAATATAGATGAGAATACTTTAAATATATTTGCAGTATTAGGAAACGAAAGTACGGATGAAGGAAACTTGGCTATTATAAATACAAAAGGGGTAAAACATGAGGAATATATAGGGAAACAGGATAATTATCATTACTATATATATATAGTAAATAAAGATCCAAATCAGCCTGAAATAGCAATAATTACAGACTCTACTTCGGATTTGACACAGGCACTTATTGGAGATCTATCGGTGAATATAATTCCTCTAAAAATAAAATTTGATGGGGATAGATACTATAAAGATGGGGTAGATATATCTAAAACAGAATTTTGGAATAAGATCATAACCGAGGGAGTTGTACCTAAAACTTCTCAACCTTCTCCAGCAGAATTTAAAAATTTATATCAAAGGTTATTGAAAAGAGGGTATAAAAAGATAATAACAATTTTGATTTCCAGTAAGTTAAGTGGAACACAGCAGGCTGCCAAGGTAGCTCGTGGAATGTTATTGGAGGAAAAGGATATAGTCATAGTTGACTCTAAAAATGCATGGTTAGGATCTGGACACCTGGTTTTAGAAGCAGCTAGGATGGCTAAAGAAGGGGAATCTTTTGAGACAATCATAGAAAATATAGAAGAGATGAGAGATAAAGGTAAGATCTACTTTGTTGTGGATGAATTGAAATATCTTGAAAGAGGTGGAAGGATAGGTAAGGCATCTTCTATAATAGGAGGGGTATTTAATATCAAACCAATTCTTAAAGTAGAAGATGGAGAAGTTCATAATGAAACAAAAGCTATTGGAGACAAGGGTGCCATGAGATATATGAAAAAACTTCTAAAAAAGGAGTCTAAAAATGGATCGATAGTTCTATACACAGGATGGGGCGGGACTAAGCATCAATCTGAAAATGCAGATGAACTTAGAAAATTCGTAGAAAAATATGATAATGTAGATTATCAATCGAGATGTGAAATCGGATCAACTATTGGGTCCCATACAGGACCATTATTTGGAATGGCAATCTATCCAAAAATAAAATAAAAACTAAAAGATCTGGTAAAAAAACTAGATCATTTAGTTTTGTTATTTTTTAATAAACTCTATAAATTGTTCTTATTAATGTATCGAACTCATTTGATGGCATAAAAAAATAAAACAATAAGTGATTTAAACTCTTTGTTTTATACAAAAAAAGGTAGGTAAAAATTCAATTTTTTGGTATACTGAACTTGAGAAATAGATAATTAATAGGAGGTAAAAAAATGAAAAAAAGTTTAGAAGTATTGGAATCGATGATATATTACTGAAACTCTGTATCGGATAGGGAAAAAGTGGGAGAACAGTATCTGGCTTCTATATCTGAAAATGACGGAATGAAAGCTACATACAGTGAAGATTTTGATGCGGAATCTGTAAGAAAGGTACTCAGTGCTATTTCAAACAGGGAACCATTTAAAGGCAGAACAAAAAATGAAGGAAGATTTTGGAATAATAATATGTGGATGTTAGAGGACATGGACTATATGAATATGGTAATAGATCCGTTGAAAAAATTAAGTTTAGAAGATTTAGGAGATGGAGAGGTTATTTTTTTACCGTTACACCTTGATTTATTCTATAAAAAAGATAATTATATATATATAAACTTTTTTATGATAAAACCAGATCTATATAATGAAACAGGGAAATTAACTATAGAGGATACAGAGATAAAAGAGTGGATAAAGAAAAAGATGGGGTGATAGGATGGTATGGGATAATGGAATAATTTGGTGGTTTTTGTTGACCATTATATTCATAGGGGTAGAGTTGGCAATGCCGGCATTAGTCAGTATATGGTTTGCCTTTGCAGCGATAATACTGACACTGATATCAGGAATGATAAAAAATCCTATAAATGAATTTTATATCTTTGTGGGACTCAGTGGATTGTTTTTGGTATTGACTAGGCCGATAGTCAGAAAACTTTTAGAGAAAAGAAAGCCTATTGAAAATAGAATATATGGTCAAGAGGTTGAAATATCTAAAGAAATAGAGGAGAATCTCTATGAGGTGAAATTAGACGGTAAATACTGGAGAGCTATTTGTGATGAAAAGTTAGAAATAGGAGATAGAGGAGTTGTAGAAAGAGTAGAGGGAAATAAATTGATACTTAAGAAGAAAATATAAAAGGAGGCAGATATGTTATTATTTTTTCCATTAATATTAGTAGTAATATTATTAATTGTAACAAATATTAGAATAGTACCGCAATCACGGGCGTATGTTATAGAGAGGTTAGGAGCCTATATGGATACCTGGGGTGTAGGCTTAAAATTTAAGATTCCATTCATAGACAAGATAGCTAAAAAGGTATCGTTGAAGGAGCAGGTTATAGATTTCCCACCGCAACCAGTAATCACAAGGGATAATGTAACTATGCAGATAGATACTGTAATATATTTTCAAATTACAGATCCAAAATTATATACCTATGGGGTAGAATATCCCCTCAGTGCTATTGAAAATTTAACTGCTACTACCCTTAGAAATATAATAGGAGAATTGGAGTTAGATGCCACATTAACATCTAGAGATATTGTGAATACCAAGATGAGGGCTATATTAGATGAAGCTACAGATCCTTGGGGAATCAAGGTAAATAGGGTAGAATTGAAAAATATCATGCCTCCTGCAGAAATTCAGGATGCCATGGAAAAACAGATGAAGGCAGAGAGGGAAAGAAGACAGAAAATACTGATTGCAGAAGGAGAAAAAACTTCAGCAATATTAATAGCAGAGGGAGAAAAACAATCGGCTATATTGAGAGCGGAAGCACAGAAAGAAGCTGCAGTAAGAGTAGCAGAAGGGGAAGCGGAAGCACTTTTAGAAGTAACAAAGGCTCGTGCTGAATCATTGAAACTATTAAATGCTTCACATCCAACTCCGGAAGTGCTTTCACTTAAGGCTATGGAAGCATTTGTTAAGGTAGCAGATGGAAAAGCAACTAAGATTATAATTCCATCAGAATTACAAAATATAGTTAATTTAGCTACAGCTTTTACAGCAGTAGGAGAAAATAAAGGGAAAAATTAGTAATCAGTAATTAATAATGAAGGTAATATACGATATTTTGTATATTGCCTTTTTTAGAAAATTTATAAAAAATATGGAGGTTTTAATGGAAATTATTTTGGAAAACCAAAATGGAGATATGGTTGACCTATCTGCTTATAGAGGAAAAAAAGTATTGTTTTTCTATCCAAGAGCAAATACACCTGGTTGAACAGCAGAAACAAAAGGATTCGGTGAATCCTGCAGAGAATTTAAAAAATTAGGAATAGAAATTTTTGGAATAAGTAAAGATACTGTGAAAAAACAATCTAACTTTGCTAAAAAATTAGAAACACCATTTAATTTACTTAGTGATATTGATGGCCTAGTATGTGAAGGATTTGGTGTCTGGCAGGAGAAAAAATTCATGGGGATAGTATCCATAGGGATAGTAAGATCTACATTTTTACTGAATGAAAATAATGAAATCATAAAAGAGTGGAGAAAAGTAAAAGTTAAAGGGCATGTAGAGGAAGTTTTAAAAGTATGTAAGGAGTGATAGATATGGAATTTGATTTTATAGTAAAAATTATTATTTACGTGATAATAGTTCGGATAATCATGATTAAGGTGAATAAAAAGAAAAATATGAGGTCTAATGACAGAGAAAATTCTACTTCTAAAACACTTGATAAACGAAGAAGAACTGGAATACAGAAAAAACAAGAGGACAGAAGAAATAATAGGAATATAGATTTAAATAGTTTTAAAGATATGATGTCTAAACCTGATAAGTCACTTTCACCTGATGAAAGGATGAAGCAGAGGGAAAAAGAACTAGAAAATATGAAAAAAAGGTAGAAAAAAAGGTGATATACAGTTAACTGTATATCACCTTTTTTAAATTAATAATACTTTTATTTTTCTTTGAAATTCCCTTCAGAATCTCTATTTAGAATTAATTCATATAACTCTTCCTTGGTATAATGCACGACTTTGAGATCATAAAATTTATAAAATGACAGGCCGATTATACCCCATACTACTAAAACTATTAGAGAGGGAAAACTTAGGGAACTGTCTAATCCTGGTGTTAATAACAGGACTAAAAATATTATCCCTGAGATAGAACCAAAAATACTCGGTATGAATACCCTCCATATTCTTCTTTGTATAGTTTATAAGAAGAAAGACTTGTGTATAGATATCCAATGGACGCTCCTACACTAGAAGTTCCAACTATCCATAACAATACATTTCTACCAAACCAAGGAGCTATCAGAGATATACCCAAAGTAAATAAAATCGCATTTTTAGGAGTATGATATTTAGGATCTAATACCCCAAAAAATTCTGGTAATATCTTCCCTCTAGACATGGCAAACAACAATCTACTGGCTGCCATATAAAATCCATTTATGCCTGCTACGATGGCTGAGGTAAGTGCTATTATTAAAAACACTACTCCTATTTTCCCAAAATAATATTCTGCAGTATATCCTGTCGCCCAAGATATTTGCCCATTCATTATTTCTTCGCTTGTAACTCCGAAAGAAGTAAAAAGGATTATTAAAACATAGACAAGTCCTCCTACTAAAATAGAAATTATAGCAAGTTGGGATGCCTCTTTAGCTTCAAAATCTAATTCTTCTGCTACCTGTGGAATACAATCAAATCCTATAAATAACATTGGAGCAATAGATAGGATCTTTAATATTTTAGATAAGCTTACGGTTTCTGAATCTAGAAACGACATGGTATTAGGATTAGTTATTCCTACTCTGGCGATAACTAGACTTAAGAATAAAAAAACTATTCCTACCAATAAAAGCACCATTATTTTCTGTAGTTGAGAAGCTAATTTTACCCCTTTAATATTTAAATAGGCAAATAAACAAAGGGCAGATAAAGCTATTCCTACTTCTCCTAAATAGATATCAGATCCCGCTATACTATAGAGGTGACCTACTTCTAAAATTCCCGGCATGGTAAATTTGGCTACTAATGCTGTAGCATTTAATGGGACGGTACTTGTATATGCTAAACTTAAAAACCATCCACATGCTAAGGCGTGTTTCCATCCAAAAGCATCATAGGTAAAGGCATATTCTCCACCTGCTACTGGAAATTTATGAAGCAAATAACCGTAATTTTTTTCTATTCCGACCATTATTAATGCCCCTGTAATTATTGCGATAGTTGAGTTTTAAATTCCTGCCTTTAGGAATAAATCTCCCGGAAGAACGAAAGCTCCCCATCCAATAATAGCTCCTATGGCCAACGATAATATATCCAATTTATTAATATCTTTTTTTAACATACATCACTCCTTAAAAATAAAAAACACTCTAATTCTACTACCATAAAGGTAGTAGAATTAGAGTGTTTAAGTTTCGTCATATAGACTCACAATATAGACTCACAATATGCCACATAAATAGCATAACTCATTGCCTCAAATAAAACCCTAAGTAAACCCCAGTTCTACAAATATTTTTCAGATTAAATTTTCCTTTTTTTCAATTAGTTCGTATCTACACTATTAATAAAATATTGTAAACCTCGCCAATTAAGTAATCATTTAATTTACTTCACATTATATTTTTTTAACTTTATACCATATTTTGTGTCTAAAATCAAAAATATTTATTGCTTCGACCAATATTCACCAATCTATAAACATCTACTGCTACAGCACAGGAATTTTTAAAACTTTTGTCTCAAATTACCAAGATTTTTTCAAGATATACTAAAGGCTCTCTCATTCCCCTCCTAAGGCCTCCTAAAAACTTCCCCTTGTGATTGTACCCTTACAATCGAAATACGTCAAATAAGGAGGTCATAGATCCATTGGTGCTATTGGTGTTGAGAGCATATTTTGAAAAATGTTCACTGGTTAGACAAAACGTCTAATGAAGAGACAATTAGTCTAACCAAGAGACGTTTTGGAGCTATAAAAAGAGGCTAAATTACAGTGATTTACATTCTCTCAACACAGATAGCTGAAACTTAGAATTTTTTTTCACGAGTCGACACTAATGATATACAAATATTTTGTATGCTACCTTTTTTATATGTGGAGATTGTTGTATAATTTTAGAGTTAAGTTAAAATTTGATCTGTGTTAAAAAGATAAGTTTTATAGATATTATACGGGAGATGAAAAAATGAGGATAAAATACTACTCCTACACCGAGGAGAGCATAGAAAATATAGAGGCAGGAAAGATCCATGTTTTTCCTAAATCGGTGGATAAAAATTTAGCCAAAGAAAAATATTTGGAAAGTTTGGAAAAAAATAAAGATGGGGGATCTCCCAATATATTCTTGAAACAACCTAAATTTATGGGGTTAGGTGAATTTAAAACCAACTTATTTTTAAGTGATGAGATGGTATTGCGGGAAGAAAAACAGGTGATAGCTTTTTATAGATCCCTCAGTTCTAAAAATAGAAAGGAGTTAGGGGTAGAAAGTTACTATGATGTTATAGATATTGCAGCTAATTTTTTAAATTTCTTCAAACTACTGAAAGAATACAGGTTAACAGAGGTTAAAGACCTCAGAAAATGGCAGAAAAAAATATATGAAACGTTCCTAGATATTGAAAAAAATTATATGAAATTTTTGTTAGATAAAAATTACACAGACCCTACTTTTATAATAAAGGATGAAAACTATAGTTCTAAAAGTCTGGGTGAATACAGGGATATAGTTATATATAATAAGATCAATTTTACCCCTTTGGAAAAGTGGATAATTGAAAAGTTAGAGAGTGAAGGATTTACAGTAACTCTAAAATTACAGATGGATAAAGAGGATTTTTGTGAGGAAACTTGGACAATAAAGGGTGTAAATATAGGAGTATCTAAGATCACTAAAAAAATAGAGGTTTATACTGTAGATGATGAATTTACAGAACTTTTAAAAGTTTTGGATATACAAGAAAAAGTTAAAGATTTGGATGGAAAAAATGTAGATATTAAAATTTTTGATGCAAATAATGATAACTATAAATATAACAATTTTTTTAATAAAACTCGGTATATATCAGATCTACCTATTTTTTCACTCTTGGAGGGGCTGTATAAGTTGCTATCTACCTTGGAAGAGATAGATGGGGAACTGGCTCTCGAACTTCATACTGTGGTAGATATAATCAAAGGAGATGAAATTTCTAAATACTATAAGATTGTACCAGAAGAATTGGATAAATTCAAAGTGTTGGTAAATAAAGGTTATAAATACCTGACGAAATATGTCATAGCAGAAAGATTGGGAGAAGAAAATTTTATCTACAGGATATTTGAGGATATAGAACAGATGAGATCCTATGATGATCTAAAAAAATGGACTAAAAAGCTTACTTTCTCCACTGAAAAGCTGGAAAAATTATTAGCTGGAAGTGAAAATATTGGTAAGTATTTTGAGGCTCTCAGCGAGATAGACGTTATAGAAGACTTGGATGTGGTAGATGGGTGGAAAAACTTTTTTGAACATGAAAAAACAGCAGAGGGATTATTGAAATTAATTTTAAAATATCTAGAATTTAAAGAGATATCAAGTAATATTGATACGGTATCTAGGAAACAAGGTCTTGAAGAGATTAAAACTACAAAAACCAAAAATCTTTTATTGATGAACATTTCAGATAGTTTTATACCAAAAAATAAGCAGAATACATTTTTATTTACAGAACAACAGAAAAAAAACTTAGGTATAAAAGGTATAGACGAGGTAAGACTAGAAGAGAAATACAATTTATTTAGGGCTGTGATGACCAGTGAAAACTCTATTATATTAGCTATAAAAAATATGGGTTCAGATAGTTCCCTTTCTCCATTTGTGGAGGAGTTGATGGAAGAATTTGGAATAATTCCTAAACATTTGAAACAGACCACCAAAAACTATTTAGAGTTGATAAGGCCTGACTCTAGATTGAAAAATATAGAAGATGGTCAAAAATCATTTGGGGGAAAAAAACCCAGTGAGATGAAGTTTGAGGTAGAAGAATTAAAGAACCCCTTGGGGATAATGGCATATATGTGTGATGAATTATTTAATTGTAAATATAAGATGTATCTCAGGTATTTAGTGAAGTTGAATAGGGAAGAACTCGAGGTAGAGAGGGATCTCACCCGTCGAGAGTATGGAAACCTTGCCCACGAACTTTTTGAGGCAGTGCTGAATAGAATAAGTAAAGGAAAAGATTATTCAACGATAGAAATTGTAAATATAAGTAGGGAATCTATAATGAAAGATTTAGAAAAATTAGTGAGAGATAGAAAATTGAAATTACCGAAACTAAATGAAAAATATTATAAAGAAATAGTGTATAAAAATCTAGTATACAGTGTAGAAAAATTCTTTGAAAAAATGGCGAAAGAATTACGTGGTGAAAAGATAAAAGGGCTTCTAATAGAAGAATTTTTAGAGAGCGATATAAAGAATGAAACTATAGTTATTAAAGGCAGAGCTAAGGCAGATCTTATAATTAAAACTGAAAGAAGAGATTATATTATCGACTTTAAAACCGGAAACCTAAATGAGCGGCAACTGGATTTTTATAGTATCTTATATGCAGGAGAAGCAGACCTGACAGAAAAATATATATTTAATGTGGATAAGGGAAACCTAGAAAAAAGTAAAAAAATTAAGCTAGTAAAAAATGAAGCTGGTAGAAACAAAGTAGATCCTGATGGGAAGGAAAAAAAAATAGGAGTTTTGGAAACGGAACTAAAATATTTTTTAGACTTAGGAGTTTTTGAGAGAAACAAAACAAGCAAGTGTGACAGGTGCGAATACCTAGATATCTGTAAGGTTGGTGAATTAGATGAAATCAAAGAAAACTAAGAATAGAAAAGTAGTGAAGGCAAGTGCAGGGACCGGGAAAACTTATAGGCTTGCAATAGAATATATATCTAGAATATTATTGGGTGAGGACTACAACGAGATACTATTTATGACCTTTACCCGTGCAGCAACAGCAGAATTAAAAGTCAGAATTTTTGAGTTTTTAGATGAATTGTGTTGTGGAAATAAAGAACTAGAAGAAAATATAAGGAGTTTGTATCCAGAAATTGAGATAGATACGGAGAGGGTAAAAAAAATCAAAAAGGACCTCCTATTAAATAAAGACAAGATAAGGATCTATACAATAGATTCATTTATTGCCCAAATTTTTAAAAAAGCTATCGGACCGTCTCTCAATATTTATAATTATTCTATGAGTAATACTGTGGAAGCTGAGGAGATTTATGGAGAGGTATTCAGTAGGATTATAAAAGGGGAAGAGTTTGACAAAATAAAAGAGTTCTTAGAAAAAACAGCGGATAGAGAGGTAGAAAAATATATCGACCTCATAAAAAAAATATCTGAGGAGAGGTGGAAATTTGCTCTTATAGAAAAAAAAGGAATAAGCGATGATGCAGAAAGTATAAAAGATGAATTATACAGAAATATAGTGAGAACTTTTGAATTAGTTGATGAATTGGTGACAGATCACGGTAAAATCTATGAAAAAGTTTTGGCCAAGGCAGGAAAGATTATAGTTGAAGAATTTCATGGGGTTTTAGATAATAAAGAAAGATTAATTACCTTTATACTTGAGAAAAGAAAAGATTTTTTGGAAAATAAAATTATCAGCGGAATCCAAATGGGAGGAAAAGACAGGGAACATATAAAAGTTCAAGTTTTGGAAGTTCAAAGTGAGATCCACAGGTTACTAGAAAGGGTGATTTTTATTGAAGAGGTAGTTCCCTATGAACAGGATATATTAGAGATAGAAAAAATTACTAGATCTATCTATGATGATATAAAATTCAGGGAGAAAAAATTTACTTTTTCAGATATAACTAATTATACAAGTGAATATATGGTAGAGGAAGACTTAGATCTTGTAAAAAATGGTGTGGTCACAGATAATTTTTATGAGATAATCGGCGGTAAAATATCAACTTTATTCTTAGATGAAGCACAGGATACCAGTGTATCCCAGTGGAGGATAATTGAGCCCATTGCTAAAGGGTGTGATAATATAATCATTGTAGGAGATGAAAAACAGAGTATCTATTCATGGCGTGGAGGAGACAAAGGGTTATTCCTTAGTTTTGATAGGATATTAGATGCCAGTGTAGAATCATTGCCTACAAATTATAGGAGTGAAAAGAAGATAATAGATTTTGTTAACTTATTTTTTGATCATATTTCTAAAAATTATCTCACCAAAAATGAAGATGATAGGTGGGAATATAAAGAAGTTAAGTGTTGTAAAAAAGATGATAAGGGGTTTGTAGCAGTTATGGTCGACTCTGAGATTCATTCTGAAATTGCAATAGATATTAAAGATAGATTTGTAAATGAAGATGAAGGAGGGAAACCTGACTATAGAGGAATAGGGGTAGTCGGAAGAAAAAAGAAGGACCTCAGTAAGATTGGAGACAAATTAAAAGAGTTAGGAGTACCGTATATAATGGAAAATAGTCTTTCCATCGTACAACATCCCTGTATAGAGGAGATACTACGATTGTTTAACTTTTTTATTCATAATGATTTTATGTCACTGGTAGAGTTTTTTAGGAAGACTATCAAAATTGGAGAGGAAGATCTTAAATATCTGCTGAATAATAGGGAGGATATACTGGGGTACTTATTAGGTGAAGGTGAAAAAATAGAAACAGAAAGTATAGAAAAAATTAAGATAAAGGAAGGCCTGAGGATAGAACTGGATAGGATAAAAAAAATAAAAAATCTCCTATATGAAAATATGGGTAGAGGTACAGTCGAGGAATATAATTTTGTAGAAACATACTGTGCTACAAGGGATATAAAAAATATTAACTTTTTTCTAGAACTTATGGAGGAGCATAATTATTTGTCTGATTTTATGAACTTTTTGAAGATGAACAGTGACTCTAATGGGCTGAAACAAGTGGGGATATCTGAACTAAATTCTGTAATTTTAATGACAATTCATGGATCTAAGGGATTGGATTTTCATACAGAATATATGTTTTTATCGGATAAGGGATCTAGTTATAAATTAACAGGGTATTCAGATAAAGGGATGCAGCATAAAGTTCAGCTGTTGGCTAAATTAGATAAAAATTATGAATATATAGAAGATTATTTGTTTACTAATTCTATCTATAATGGCGTTATAAAAAAAACTGAAATATATGAGCATAGTGAACAGATATTTTTGGATGAGGAGATAAATACCCTCTATGTAGGGATGACTAGACCCCGTGCAAATTTATTTCTATGTGTTGAACCTACAAAAACTAAGGTGAAAAAAGAGGAAACATTTGTACTTAACAATGATCTTCTAATAATTCCTATTGAAAAATATTTTAATGTGACGAGAGAAGACCTATTAGATGGCGGTACTCAGACAATTGGTAGATTTATTCCCTATGAGGAAAAAACAGAGGATGACGGGAAAAGTGAAAAGTTCTATATAGAACCTAATCTATACAGAGAAGCTGTGACTCTAAAAAACAGTGAAAAAACAGTAGGAAAAATTGATGAAGACAACGAAAATACTATAGAGCACAATGTAGAAAAAGAATTGAAAAGAAAATCAGGCCTGGCTATCCATTATTATTTAAAAAATATAGAATATGGTGGATTGGAAGAAAAAAAAATAGCTAAAAAGCTGACATTAAATAAGTATAGTAATATGATGGGGATTGAAAAAACAAAAAGAATTATGGAAAGAGTAGAGGAGTTTATATCTAAAAACCCAAAAGTATTTGAAAAAAGATGGAAAGTTTTTAGGGAATTAGAGCTACTACATAATGGGAAAAAGAAAATAATTGATAGATTGAATGTAGATGAAAAAACTAAGGAGATCATAATATACGACTATAAGTCTGGAGAAACGATGAAACAGAGTCAGCTAGATGAATACGAGGAGATAATTAGGGGAAATGTAGGAGAAGAATATAAGATAAAAACAGAATTTTTAAAGTTAGAATAAATAAATAGAAAAAAGGTTGACTTTATATAACTTTTAAGATACTATATAGACAGTAACAGGAGTTAACAAGATTTCATTTGGAAATTGAGTAGAATTCACTGTATTAAAATTTACGGAGGTAACACACATGTTAAAAGGAACAGTTAAATGGTTTAACGATGATAAAGGATTCGGATTTATTTCTGCTGAAGATGGAAATGACTACTTTGCACATTTCTCTCAAATCAACAAAGAAGGATTCAAAACTTTAAAAGAAGGCGAAGAAGTAACTTTCGAAATCACTGAAGGTGCTAAAGGTCCTCAAGCTTCAAACATCGAAACTGTATAATTTATATATTTGAAATGTTTAAAAGCAGTAGATTTATCTACTGCTTTTTTTAGTTTTTGAAAAGAATAAAAGAACAATTTTTTATTCTTTTTGTTTTCCTTACTAAATTAATAAGGGAATTGAAAAAAAGAGCTAAATATGATAAAATGGTATATTGTTTTAAGTATTAAAACAATATACCATTTTAAATAAAAATAAATAACAAGAACACACTAGCAATCGATATAAAAAAAGGTCTAGAAGAAAAGAAAAAAGAGTTTTGGTGGTGATCTTTATGATTATTCTGTATTAGAAAAAAAATAGGAGGAAAAGATGTTATTAAAAGCAAGTTTAATGATAGTGATAGGAGCATTAATTGGGTGGATAACAAATTATTTTGCAATCAAGATGTTATTTAGACCCATGAAAGAGATAAATGTATTAGGATTTAAAGTGCAGGGGCTTATTCCAAAAAGAAAGATGGAAATGGCAGAAAGTATAGCTGATACTATCCAAGAGGAATTGATATCTATGAAAGATATCACTGCAAATATCGGAGATATAGAATTAGGAGAAGAAATTGATATAATTGTAGACAGAATTGTAGAGGATAAATTACAAAAAGAAGTGTTGGCAAAGATTCCAATGGCCAGCTTATTTATAACAGATAGTATGATACTTAAGATCAAAGGTCATATAAAAGATGCTATTGAAGAGAATAAAGATGAATTTTTTACAGTAGTAATAAAAAAGATGGAAGATAGTGTAGATATGAAAAATATAATTATAGAAAAAATTCAAAATTTTGAGTTAGATAAATTGGAAAAGATGGTATATAAAATAGCAAACAATGAGTTGAAGCATATTGAAGTTATAGGAGCAATCCTAGGAGCTGTAATAGGCGGAATACAATTTGCAATTAGTATGTATATATAGACGAATAGGGGAATTTTATGGATGAAAGATTGTTATCAACAGCTGAGTTTGACGGTGAAGTGGAAGTACAAAGAAATCTTAGACCTAAAACTTTGAATGAATACATAGGTCAAGACAGGTTAAAGGAAAAATTAGGAATATTTATGACTGCTTCTAAAAATCGAAATGAATCTATGGATCACACCCTTTTATACGGGCCACCTGGATTAGGAAAAACTACTTTAGCAGGAGTTATAGCTACGGAGATGGGAACTAATTTAAAGGTAACATCTGGACCAGTTCTCGATAAAGCAGGAGACTTGGCAGCAATTTTGACATCCTTAGAAGAGCAGGATATCCTATTTATAGATGAAATCCATAGGTTGAATACATCGGTGGAGGAGATCCTCTACCCAGCTATGGAAGACCGTGAGATTGATATTATAATTGGTAAGGGGCCTACAGCAAGATCTATTAGGATAGAACTACCAAGTTTTACATTGATAGGAGCTACAACTAAAGCTGGATTACTCAGTGCACCCCTGAGAGATAGGTTCGGTTTGGTTCATAGGATGGATTATTATTCTACTGAGGATCTTTTGAAGATCATCATGAGGGGAGCTAATATACTAGAAGTTGGAATAGAATCTGAGGGAGCTTTGGAAATAGCCCTTAGAAGTCGAGGAACACCTAGGATAGCCAATAGGTTTTTAAAGAGAGTCAGGGACTATGCTGAGATTCGTGGAGATGGAGTAATAACTCTAAAGATAGCTAAGGAAGCTCTTAGTTTATTAGGAGTCGATGACTATGGACTCGATGAATTAGATCGTGAAATCATCTTGTCTATTATAGATAACTATGGTGGAGGACCAGTGGGAATCGGAACATTAGCTCTTTTATTGGGCGAAGATAGAAGAACTCTAGAAGAAATCTACGAACCTTATTTGGTGAAAATTGGATTCATAAAAAGAACCCATAGGGGAAGGGTTGTGACCCCAAAAGCATATAAGCATTTTAATAAAAAAGAAAAAACGGAGGAAAACCTATGAAAATAAGCACAAGAATAAGATATGGACTAAGAGCCGTTATAAATATAGCAGAAGGAAATTTGAATGAGAATAGACTGGTAAGGATAAAAGAGATATCTCTAGATCAAAATATATCTGTTCAGTATTTGGAGCAGATTTTGTTTAAATTAAAGAAAAAAGATATAATCAAAGGGAAAAGAGGGCCTAATGGCGGATATAAAATTACCAAAGCTCCTGAGGACATTACAGTACTTGAACTCTATGAAATTTTGGATGAAGAGGTAAGGGTAGTAGACTGTAATGAGGGAGCTAATAAAAAATGTATCAAAGAAGATTGTAGAACCAGCTGTCTGTGGTCTCGATTAGATAATGCGTTGAAGGAAATTATGGGGAATACTACCTTGGCAGATCTGATGAAAAATAAGAATATG
Organism: Psychrilyobacter sp.; assembly: GCF_037132775.1. Taxonomy (GTDB): domain Bacteria; phylum Fusobacteriota; class Fusobacteriia; order Fusobacteriales; family Fusobacteriaceae; genus Psychrilyobacter. The sequence goes on along the minus strand of NZ_JBAHZY010000121.1, from coordinate 23,783 downwards.
GTATAGTCCGTGATAAGTATATTTGTGGAAAAAGAAAATATAAAGGGAAATATAGTTGAGATAAATGATAAAAAAGATATCAATCACTTGAAAAATTCGTTTCGCCTGAATGTGGGAGATGAAATTAGAGTTGTTGACGGTGAAAAAGAATATAGGTGTGTGATACTTTCCCTGGATAAAAAAGAGATCCTAGGAGATATAAAGGAAATTTTAGATGATAACTATTCAACTTCTGTAAAGGTTGATATCGCTTTAGGACTACTAAAAAATGACAAGATGGACCTATCTATACAAAAGTTAACTGAAATAGGAATAAATAAAATCATTCCTATGAAAACCAAAAGAACAGTTGTAAAAGTAAAGGAGAAAAAAGAAAAGTGGGTTGTAGTGTCTACAGAAGCCTTGAAGCAATGTCAAGGAGTAAGAAAAGTAGAGATAGCTGAACCCACTAAGTTAAAGGATATTAATTACGATGATTATGATCTAGTGTTTTTACCCTATGAGGGAGCCAATGGAAATAAAATAACTGACTATGAAGGGTTGGATAAATTAAATAAAATCTTATATCTTATAGGGCCAGAGGGTGGATTTGATGATTCAGAGGTAGAATTTTTACAAAGAAAAGGTGTGAAAATAATTTCTTTGGGTAGAAGGATACTGAGAGCAGAAACAGCAGCTATAGTGGCAGGAGGAATAATTTTAAATGAAATTTGGTAAGAGAGTAGCTTTTTATACTCTAGGATGTAAAGTAAATCAATATGAGACTGAAAGTATAAAAAAGCAGTTTTTAGAAGAAGGATATGATGAGGTAAGTTTTCAAGAGAAGTCAGATTACTATATAGTAAATTCATGTACTGTAACTAGTATAGCTGATAAAAAAACTAGAAATATATTGAGTCGTGCAAAGAAATTAAATAAAGACTCTGTAGTTATAATAACGGGGTGTTATGCTCAGACTGATGGTGAGAGTTTGCTAGAAAAAGATTATATTGACTATGTTGTAGGAAATACTAATAAAACTGATATTTTGAAATTAGTAAGATCGATAGAAGGTGAAAAAGAGATAGGAAAAGTAGTTTCTCATAATATATTTGACGATCATGAATATTGTGAACTAGAATTTGCTACTATGAGAGAGATGAGTAGAGCCTATGTAAAGATCCAAGATGGGTGTAATGAATTTTGTTCTTATTGTAAAATCCCATTTGCTAGAGGAAGAAGCAGAAGTAGAAGATTAGATAGTATCTTAGCCGAGGTCAAGATATTGACCGGGGAAGGGTACAAGGAAATCATATTAATTGGTATAAATATGGGTGTATATGGTGAAGATTTAGAAGAAAAAAAAAACTTTGAAGATCTGTTAGGAGCAGTTACGGCAGTAGAGGGTGTAGAGCGGGTAAGACTAGGATCTATCTATCCAGATAAAATAAATGACAGATTCATAGATATTATGACAAACAACTCTAAAATGATGCCACACTTGCATATCTCCTTGCAATCTTGTGATGACAAAGTTCTAAGGCTAATGAAGAGAAAATATGGAACAGATCTCATAAAAGATAAATTATTAGGATTGAAAGAAAAAGTAAAAGATTTAGAATTTACAGCAGATGTAATTGTTGGATTCCCACAGGAAAAAGATGAGAATTTTGAAAATACTTATAACCTGATAGGTAAAATTGGATTTTCAAACCTGCATATTTTTCCATATTCTGATAGAGAAAATACTGTAGCCAGTAAATTGTCTGGGAAAGTAGATGGGAATGATAAGAAAAATAGAACTAAAAAACTAGAAGGTTTAAGAAAAGAGATGGAGCAGTTATCTAAAGAAAAAAATATCGGAAAGAAAACTAAGGTATTGGTGGAAACTATAAAAGATGGATATGCTTATGGATATACAGAAAACTATCATAGGATTAAAATAGGTGATTCTGGATATAAAGTAAGTGAGATAGTAGAGGTAGAAATATATTTAGAAGAGGGGAAACTTTATGGCAAAGAGACAAAAAAAATCTAAATTATTGAGCATTATAATATTTCTCGTGGTAACTTTAATAGGATTATTGTATATGAATATAAAAAGTAGTAATAAAAGGATAATAGACCTTCCGAGGTATATGGTTATAGGAAAAGAAAATGTATTTGTTGTATATGAGGATAAATTAACACTTAGTATACCCTTTGGTATCCAGCTAGACGGGGACAATACCATAGCAGATTTAGATAAAATAGGAAACTATCGTGGAATTATGGATGGAATAAATGAATTACTTCCAGAAAAAATTGATAGTTTTGAAGTGGTAAAAAAAGGTGAAATCAGACTAAATGTAGCTCATAAATACAATGTTCCGGAAGTTATGATAGAGGATAAAAGGTATGTATTGACTTCTAATTTAAACTCACTATTTATGAAAAAATATTACAAATCTAATGGTAAAATTGCAGAAAACGTAATAGTGGACGTATTGAACGGTAATGGGAAATCTGGTTATGCAGGTAGAACAGGAAAAAAGATAGAAGAAGCTCTTTCGTATAAATATAATGCTGCCAACTATGAAAGGGATATTGAGTATAGTTATATAATAAATAAAGATTTACAAACTAATCAAATAGAAGCTTTGATTATGAGTTTAGATGAAAAATACATTAAAATAAAATCAGAATTAGATCTGCCAACTTTGGCTAATGCTGTAATAATTTTAGGAAAAGAAAATAAAATACAGACTAAAATTAATATCCATGGTGTAGATAAAGTAACTAAATCTGCTAAAAATATTTTGGTCAAAGACGGGTACAAAAATATCTCTACAGGGACTCAAAATGGGAATCTAACTGTAGTAGACTACAGAACAGAAGATTACTATATAGCCTATAAGATCGCTAAAAAATTGGGGATAAAAAATATGGTAGAAAATAACGATGGAGAAAATAACATAATAAATGTCTATATAAAAGAATAGGGGGAGCTATGTTAGCAAAATTAGTAAAGGTAGTGGAAGTTATTGAGAGTAAAAAAGGAGAAGAATTAATTATTCTTGATTTTGAAGGAAAGAACTCTCTATGTGATTACGCTGTAATATGTACAGGGTCATCTAACAGAAATATAAGGGCTATATCAGAAGAAGTAGAAGCTAGATTGATGGAATTAGACGAAAGAAGATTACATATAGAGGGGCAAGATGAAGCTCATTGGATATTGATCGACGGAGATGATGTAATAATTCATGTTTTAGATCAACAAACGAGAGATCTATATAGATTAGAGGAATTATGGGGGGATGCTAACGTAGTATTTCCTAGGTTAGATGTTTAATGTTATTATTCTAATTTTAATTTTTTTAGAAAATTCTTTAGTGGTGACTTTTCCTTATAATGTAATAGCACTACCTTATTTAACTTATTTAGCTTATAAGAGAGGTAAATATGGGATATTTAAGGTTATGTTAATTTGCATAATAATATCTAAGGACAAAAATATTTTAGTAGAACTAGGGATTATTTTTGCGACTGTATTTATAGTAAATTATTTTTTATCTAAGGTATTAGGATACGAGAAGATAAATATAGTTTATTATAGTTTGATACAATTTGTTATTTATGGAGCATATTTATATATAAAATTGCCGTACTTTTATCCCTACCAAGGGGTACTTATGTTTGGCGGATATCTGCTACTTAATTATGGCTTTATAGAAAAATTAAGGGAAAACATATGAAATTAAAAAGAAAAACGTTGTCGGTAAAATTGAAAAGATCGGAAAAAGGAAGGGGACAAAACTTTCTTGTAATAGTTGCAATAATATATAGTTTGATATTTGCACGACTTTTTTTTATGCAGATAATAAAAGTAGAAAAGTATAAAAAAATGTCCAACAAAAATAGTGTTAAAATAAAGAGGATAAACGGTTATCGTGGTAAAATATATGATTCAAACGGTAAACTCTTGGTAAATAATGAGGCTGGGTATAGACTAGTTTATCTAAATGAAAGAAAATATGATGAAAAAAAATTAAATGAGATGTCAAAACTTTTGGGATATGATAAAAAAACAATAAAAAAGAGGATAGAGTATGGGGAAATCTATAGTTATACTCGAGAAAATGTTATTTTTGATGATATTTCCAAAGAAAAAGCTCATAGAATAATAGAAAAAAATTCAGATTTTCCATATTTAGAAGTTCAAATTTATTCTAAAAGAAAATATCTTAATGAGTCGTTGGGATCCCATATTCTGGGATATGTAAGAAGTGTTTCTCCAAGTGAATATGAAAAAATGAAGGACCGTGGATATAAAAAAAATGATATAATAGGGAAACAGGGAATTGAAAAGGAATACGAGTCTTATCTCAGAGGAGAAAATGGTTATAACTATATTGAGGTAAATGCACATAACAGGTTTGTTAAAACCTTAGAAGAGAAAAAACCTAAAATGGGAGATGATATCTATCTTACTGTAGATTTTGATCTTCAACAGAAAATAACTGAGTATATGAATATGAAAAAAATGAAGGGTGCCTTCGTGGCTATAGAACCAAAAACCGGCAAGATAATAACTATGGTAAGTAATCCCGAATATCCACTGAACACCATGATCTCTAGGATGACAACTAAGGAATGGAATGATATTATGTTTAATGAAGATAGACCTTTAGAAAATAGAGCCATAACAGGGAGATACCCACCTGGTTCAATATTTAAGGTTTTATCAGCATTAGCTTTTTTGGAGGAAGGATTGAATCCTAACGAGATTTTTTTTGATCCCGGGTATTACCAGATAGGTAAATGGAAATGGAGAAGTTGGAAAAGACAGGGACATGGGTATACAGACCTGGCTAAATCCTTGATAGAATCTGTAAACTATTACTACTATAGAGCAGCAGATAAATATGGGCGGAAGAAGATGCTAGAAGTGGCAGATGCTTTTGGAATAGGTAAAAAAACAGGAATCGACATACCAGGAGAAAAACCCGGTCTCTTGCCGAGTAATGAATGGAAAAAAAGAAGATTAAAAGAATCATGGTATACGGGGGATTCTATAAATTTGTCTATAGGACAAGGGTACCTCTTGGTAACCCCTCTACAAATGACAAAAGCTTATTCGATATTAGCTAATAAGGGGTATACTTATACTCCCCATTTAGTTGAAAAAATAGTAACTGAAAAAGGAGAAATAAAGGAAATAAAGGAAATAAAAGGAGAGAGAGAGGAAGTAAAGTACAATAATAGATATATGGAAGAGATTAAAGAAGCCTTGGTACAAGCTGTAGAAGCTAAAAATGGGACAGCGAAAAGATTGAGAACAAATGGAGTAAGGGTGGCCGCTAAAACAGGGTCAGCTCAAAACTCAAAATACAAAGAACCTCATTCTTGGGTTTCAGGATATTTTCCAGCTGATAAACCGGAAATAGTGTTTACAGCTTTTATAGAAGGCGGAGGTTCTGGAGGTAAAGATGCAGCCAAAGTAGCCAAAGTTTTTATAGATGCTTATTTAGAAAAGAAAAAAGATGAAAAAAATAGTGAAAAAAAGTAATGATAAATTAAGGTTACCCTTAATTGAAGAGATGTTATTGTTAAATTTTTAAGGGTCGGTAAAGAAGCCTTCCTTCAAAAATTAAGGAGGAGAAAAATGAATACAACAGAAAAGGTAGAGATACCTAAATCTTTATCTGATAATCCTGTAAAAAGAGTCAAAAGTTTTTTTAAAAGACCTAAAAAAACTAATGTTGAGACTGTGGAAAAATCAGAAAAACTAAAAAAACTAGAAAGACTAGAAAAACTAGGAACTGAAAAAAAAGTAGAAACTGTAGAAGTGAAAAATGATGTAGTAGCGAAAGATTCGATAAATGATATAAAACATAGAAAGAAGGTTCATAAAGGACCTAAAAAAATAGTTCCAAATGAAAAAAAAGTCCCTTCATCCAATAAAAAAGAGGAAAAATTATTTGTTATACCTCTAGGTGGTTTAGACGAGATAGGAAAAAATATGACTTTATTTCAATATAGAGATGAGATCGTAATAGTAGATGCAGGGATAGCTTTTCCAGATGAAGCATTGCCGGGAATAGATGTAGTAATTCCTGATTATAGCTATATAGCGAGTAATAAAGACAAGATAAAAGCATTACTAATCACCCATGGTCATGAGGATCACATTGGCGGAACGCCATACCTTTACCGGACTATAGATCATAATGTACCTATGTATGGTGGTAAATTAGCGTTAGCTCTGGCAAAATCAAAGTTTGAAAAATCATCTTTTGGAAACTTTACACCTAAGATGAAGGAAGCTCGTGGAAGAAGTAAATTTAAGATAGGAAAATATTTCGAAGTAGAATTCATAAGTGTAACTCATAGTATAGCAGATGCATATGCTATTTGCATAAAGACACCAGCTGGAAAAGTTCTACACACAGGAGACTTTAAAATAGACTTAACACCAGTAGATGGAGAGGGGTTTGATTTCAGTGGATTTGCTAGATTGGGGGACGAAGGGATAGATCTGTTACTTTCAGATAGTACAAACTCGGAATTAGAGGGGTATACTCCATCTGAAAGAAGTGTAGGAGAATCTATAAGAAAGGAATTTGAAAAAGCAACGGGAAGGATAATCATAGCTTCTTTTGCATCTCATATATATAGACTTCAACAAATTATCAATGAAGCCCATAGAGTTAACAGAAAGATAGCTATAGAGGGAAGAAGTATGGTAAAAGTATTTGATATAGCTTCTAAACTTGGGTATTTAAAGTTACCAGAAGGAATAATGGTAAGTCTAAAGCAGGTCGAAAAATTACCAGATGAGAAAGTTGTACTACTATGTACTGGAACTCAGGGAGAACCGTTAGCGGCGCTATCAAGAATTGCTAAAAATATGCATAAACATATTAAGATTAGAAAAGGTGATACAGTAATAATATCTGCAACGCCAATTCCTGGAAATGAGAGAGCAGTTTATAACAACATAAATAGCCTATTAAAAAATGATGCAGATGTTGTCTTCAAAAAAATAGCTGGTGTTCATGTATCTGGACATGGGAGTCAAGATGAGCAAAAATTGATGTTAAACTTAGTTAGACCTAAAAACTTTATGCCTGTGCACGGGGATTATAAGATGTTAATAGCTCATAAAAAAACAGGAATGGAAACAGGAATACCAGAAGAAAGAATAATTATAGCTACAAATGGAAGTAGGGTAGAGGTAACAAAATCTTATGTTAAATTAGCAGGGAAGGTAACTTCTGGGATTACATTGGTAGATGGATTAGGAGTAGGAGATATCGGTAAGGTAGTTCTTAGAGATAGACAGCAGCTGGCTGAAGATGGTGTGGTAATAGTAGTTCTTACGATTGATAAAACAAGTGGTAAATTATTAGCAGGACCAGACATAGTCACTAGAGGATTTGTATACTCTAAAGATGCAGATATCATGATCAATGAAGCTAAGGGAATTATTAGAGGGAAAATATTAGCTCTAAAAGAAGAGGATGCTAAAAATTGGTCAACGTTAAAAACTATAGCGAAAGATACAGCCAATAAATTTTTCTATGAGAAGATCAAGAGATCACCGATTATCTTACCAATAGTAATGGAAGTATAGTAAAAATAAAGTTTCGAAGTTAAAAATGTAAAACAAAAAATATAAGGGCAGTATATTATACCTGCCCATTAATAAAAACAGAGGACGGTAAAAAAATGAAATTAACAAGTAAAAAAAGAGCATATTTAAGAAAGGTAGCACACGAGATGTCACCATTAGTAAGAGTGGGAAAAGATGGATTTAACGAAAACATAGTAAAGAGTATACTAGATGCAATCGAAAAGAGAGAGTTAATCAAAGTAAAAATATTACAAAACTCAGAGGTAGACAAGAAAGAATTGGCTGCTAAATTAGCTGAAAAAAGTGGTTGTGAAGTAGTAGGAATTACAGGTAGAATCATAACTTTATACAAAGAAAACAGGGATCATCCAGTGGTATCTGAAGATCTTAGAAGAATATAACTAAAAAAGTTTAATTAGGGGTTTTACATGGATAAAAAACAACTGATAGAGGGGCTAACAATTAAATCTAATGAGATTAGAGAAATAATAATTGAAACAGTGAGTAAAAATGGTGGACATATAGGTCCTAATTTAGGAGTTGTAGAGTTAACCCTAGCAATCCACAGTATTTTTGACTCACCTAAGGATAAAATTTTATTTGATGTTGGGCATCAGTCCTATGTACATAAACTATTGACCGGTAGGAAAGATAGGTTTTCTACCCTTCGTCAAAGACATGGAATAGGACCGTTTACAGACAGGGATGAATCTCCCCATGATCATTTTATATCTGGGCATGCAGGATCAGCACTTTCAGCAGGATTTGGGATAGCAATAGCTGATAAGGAGAATAAGGTTATAGTAGTTATAGGTGATGCATCTATAGCTAATGGCCACTCTTTGGAAGCATTAAATAATATGGGTGGAAGATGTGAAAATCTTATAGTTATATTAAATGACAATGAGATGTCTATAGGAAATAATGTAGGAGCGCTTTCAGGTTTTTTTAGCCGTGTAATGGGGAGTAAATTTTATTTAGAATTAAAAAATGAAGTTGAAGGAATAGTTAGGCGTGGAAAGATTGGAAATAAGATAGCTGATATAATTGGTAGGGTAGAGCACGGAGTGAAGACCATAGTTGCTCCTATAAGTATGTCGGAATTTTTAGGATTTAGATATATAGGACCAGTGAATGGACATAGTTTTGAGGAACTGTTACCGGCACTAGAAAAAGCTAAATACTTAAAAGGACCTATATTTTTACATATAAAAACCCACAAGGGGAAGGGATATATTCCTGCAGAGGAAAATCCAGAGAAATTCCATGGGATATCACCTTTTAATATAGAAACAGGAGAAGCACCTAAGGGTGAACCATCTTATTCTAAAATATTTGGTGATAAATTAACTGATATGGCAAAAGATAATAGTGATATTTATGCTCTGTGTTGTGGAATGGTCAAAGGGACAGGATTATCAGATTACTTTGACAAGTTTAAGGAAAGAGCCTATGATATGGGAATAGCCGAAGGACATACAGTAACATTTGCAGGTGGGCTAGCTACCCAAGGGAAGACACCTTACGTAGCAATCTACTCAACTTTTTTACAACATGCCTATGCTCAACTTATTCACGACATATCCATTCAAAATCTATCTGTGAATTTTATCTTAGATAGGTCAGGAATAGTAGGAGAGGATGGGAAAACTCATCAAGGATTATATGATATACCATACCTACTAACAGTACCAAATATAAATGTACTAGCTCCTACAACTAAAAAAGAATTAGAAGAGATCTTGGAATTTTCAGCCATCTATAAAGGTGGACCACTGAGTATTAGAATTCCTAGAGATAGTGCTTGGGATTATAACTCCCCTGTATTTGAATTTGGCAAGTGGAAAGAAGTTGAACAAGGTAGTGATACCTTGATACTCGCTGTTGGAAGTATGGTAAAAGAAGTGGTAAATATTACAAAAGAATTAAAAACTAAGGGTATTTCTCCTACTATTGTAGGAGTGTCTAGTATCAGACCTTTGGACAAAAAATATATAGAAGAAAATTTTAAAAAATATAAAAATATAATAACGTTAGAAGAAGGTCGGGTAAAAAGTGGCTTTGGAAGTTTTCTCTTGGAGATGACAAATTCTATGGATATCTACAAGAAAATATTTAGATTAGGAATAGAGTGTGATTTTATACCTCACGGGGAAAGAGGGAAACTTCTAGAAGAATTTGGGCTTAGAGGGAAACCTCTTGTGAATGATATTGAAAGGTGTGTAAATGCAAAATATTAATAAAAAAGCAAAAGAATATATAAACGTATTGTTAGATTTTCCTGTAATAGAGCAATTAAAAGAAATGGAAGATTTAGGGGTTTCAGTAACAACTCATACCTATGATGTTTTAGAAATTGCCATAAGAGATTTAAAAAAATCTTATCGTAGTTTAAAAAGAGCAGGAGAAGAACTGGATCTATTTGCCATGCTTGTAGGAATAATAATCCATGATACTTCAAAAGCAAGTTTGAGAACAGGTGGAGATTCTATCTTATCTCATAGTCAGGTGATGTTAAAAAAACCTGATAGGATAAGGAAGGAAGCTGTAGGAATACTAAAGAATATGGAAGAAAAAACAGGTTTGGTTTTAAATCCTAATACTGAAAGAAAGATAGTTCATATTGTCCTATCTCACCATGGTAGATGGGGAAGAGTTACTCCTAGTAATAAAGAAGCTCTTATGGTACATAAAGCCGATGAATACTCTGCAAAATATCATAGGATAAATCCAATTGGTGCAGATAAAATCGTAGAATTAATGGCTAAAGGTCATAGTTTGGATGAAATCAAAGAAAAGTTAGACTGTACCAGCGGTATTATAAAAGACAGACTTAAAAGGTCAAAAGTAGAACTAAAATTAAAAACAAACAAACAACTACTTAGTTATTATAATGCTAATAAAAAAATAGTTATAGGGGATGAATTTTTTATAAAAAGAATCACCGAAACAGAGGAATTAATTAGAAAAGTCGATAAATCAGGATTTGAAACACTGGTAAAAAGATGTAAGTTATTCAATCATTTTAACGACAATCAAATATTTGATAGAGGACTGTAAAGGGGTTGTAGATGAAAGAGAGATTAGATGTACTTTTGGTACAACAGGGTTTTTTTGAAACTAGAGAAAGAGCTAAAAGAGCTATTATGGCAGGAGTTGTAATAGTAGATGATAAAAAGATAGAAAAAGCAGGTACCGCGATAAAATGGACCGATGAACTCCCTGAGATTAGGATCAAAGGTGATGTTTTGAAGTATGTCAGTCGTGGAGGATTAAAATTAGAAAAAGCTATAAAAATATGGGATCTCGATTTTTTAGGGAAAACAATCCTGGATGTAGGAGCCTCTACAGGCGGATTTACAGATTGTGCCCTGCAAAGTGGTGCATCTTTTGCCTATTCAATGGATGTTGGGACCAATCAATTAGATTGGAAACTTCGTAATCATGAGCAGGTAAAATCTATTGAAGGAACGCATATAAAAGATCTTACTTTAGAAGATATTGATAATAGCGACATAGATTTTATTGTTATGGATGTATCTTTTATCTCTATAACTAAGGTAATTCCTCATCTAATTAAATTTATGAATGAAGACACTAAATTAATGGCTTTAATCAAGCCACAATTTGAGGTAGGACGTGAAAATGTTGAAAAAGGTGGGGTAATAAAAAATCCTAAGAAGCGCAAGATGGCCATAGATATGGTCGTAGAAAGTGCAGCTGAATATGGAATAAAATTACATCAATTGGACTTTTCTCCTATAACAGGAGGAAAGGGAAATATAGAATATATCTCATTATTTTCACTAGCAGAGACTAAAAACACTGTAGATATAAATAAAGTTGTAGAAGAGAGTAAACAGTTAAGATAAAAAAAAGAAGAGTAAGAGGAGAAAATATGTTATATATTGTAGCAACTCCAATAGGAAACCTAGAGGATATGACTTACAGAGGGGTAAGAATTCTAAAAGAGGTAGATTACATATTTGCTGAAGATACTAGGGTGACCAGAAAATTATTAAATCATTTTGAGATTAAAAATATGGTGTATAGATACGATGAGCATACCAAGGGTCATCAAGTAGGGAATATAGTAAATTTACTTTTAGAGGGAAAGGATATAGCATTAGTTACAGATGCTGGAACACCTTGTATTTCTGATCCTGGATATGAAGCTGTAGATGCTGCTCTTAATAATGATATAAAAGTAGTTCCTATAGCAGGCGTAAGTGCACTTACGGCAGCCGCTTCAGTGGCTGGAATATCCATGAAAAGAATTGCTTTTGAGGGCTTTTTACCCAAGAAAAAAGGTAGACAAACTCTGTTAAAAGAGTTAGCTAAAGAGGAGAGGGTAGTTGTATTATACGAATCTCCCCATAGAATCCTAAAAACCCTAAAGGATGTCAATGAATATTTTGGGGACAGATATGTAATCATAGTTAGAGAGATTACAAAGATGTTTGAGGAGATAATCAGAGGTAAGACATCGGAATTAATCGAAAGATTGGAAGCCAATCCTATAAAAGGGGAGATCGTTCTTTTGATAAAGCAAGAAGAAGTGACTAAGAAAAAAGAAAAAGTAAATAAATATGCAAGGGATTAGGAGTCATTTTTCTCACTAAAGATAAGAACATTGGTCAGAATAAAACAGCCAAAAATAAATTTAGAAAGGATAAATAATTATGTCGATGACAAAAATAAACTGGTATCCTGGTCATATGAAAAAGACCAAGGAAATGATAGTTGAGAATATGAAAATAATAGATATCGTATTAGATATCGTAGATGCAAGAATTCCACTTTCAAGCAAGAATCCAGAAATAGCAAAATTTTCGAAAGGTAAAAAAAGAATAATTCTTTTAAATAAGGCTGATTTAGTCGAAAAATATGAATTGGCATATTGGAAAAATTATTTCGAAGAAAATAATTCAGCTGATTATGTACTAGAAATCTCAGCTGAAACTGGATACAACATGAAAGCTTTATTTCAAATAATAGATGAAGTTGCGAAAGAAAAATTAGAAAGAATGAAGAAAAAAGGTCTGAGAAAGGTTCAGACGAGACTTATGATTGCCGGTATTCCCAACGTTGGAAAATCCAAGTTAATCAATAGAATTGTTGGTAAAAAGATAACTGGAGTAGGAAATAAACCAGGATTTACCAGAGGTAAGCAATGGGTTAGAATAAAAGAAGGATTGGAGTTATTAGATACTCCTGGTATCTTATGGCCTAAATTTGAAGACCAAAGAATCGGATATAATTTAGCAATAGCAGGGGCTATAAAAGATGAGATCTTACCTATTGAAGAGGTAGCTAGTCTGCTTATAAAAAAAATGTTCGGGTTTAAAAAATCAAAAATTCTACAAGAAAAATATAAATTAACAGATGAAGATATGCAGGAGATACCTGAAATTATACTGGATAGAATTGCCCTTAGAATGGGGATGATTCTAAGTGGTGACAGGGTAAATACAAAGCAGGCCGCCTTGACCTTATTACGTGATTATAGATCCAAAAAATTAGGTAAATTTGGTTTAGACAAGAATATGTCTGAATAGGAGATTTTTATATGAATGATATTAAATCAAAAATAAAATTAAATATGGAATTGACTGAAAAAATACTGGTAAATTTTATCAGAGAAGAGGTTAGAAGTGCTGGATTTGAAAAGGTAGTCTTAGGATTATCTGGAGGAATAGATTCTGCCATAGTAGCTTTTCTAGCTGTAAAAGCACTGGGACCTGAAAATGTATTGGGGATAATGATGCCTTATAAAACTTCTAGTCGTGAAAGTTTAGAAGATGCTCAAAGGGTAATGGAAGCTACTGGGATGAGAGTTAAAAAGATAGAAATTACAGAGATGCTAGATGTATATTTTGCCAAAGAACCTGATATTTCAGATTTGAGAAAAGGAAATAAGATGGCTCGTGAAAGAATGACTATCCTATATGACTACTCAGCCAAGGAAAAATCATTGGTACTAGGAACTTCTAATAAAACCGAAATTTTGCTAGGTTACAGTACTCAGTGGGGGGATTCAGCTTCGGCAATCAATCCCATAGGGGATCTTTTAAAAACTCAAGTTTGGGAACTCTCTGAACATATGGGAGTTCCAAAGGAAGTTATAGAGAAAAAACCAAGTGCCGACCTTTGGGAAGGGCAATCCGATGAGGATGAATTGGGATTTTCATACTTTTTAGCTGATGAAATCATTAATTTATTGGTAGATGAAAGGTATAGAAAGGATGAGATCTTAGAGATAGGGTACTCTGAAAAAACTATAGATTCCATCCTTTGGAGAATAAAAACCAATCAATATAAGAGAAAACTACCTCTCATAGCTAAAATATCTAATAGAACTATGGGAAGAGAATTTAGATATCCTAGAGACTGGGGGATATAACCAGACTCAAAAATTAAGAGGTAGACTGCCTAGGCAGTCTATCTTTTATATCATATACGGTGTTTAGAAATTTAATTTTGGGGCTGTGGCTAATAAAAAAGGAGTATATGCCGATGTTGATTAATAATAAGGAATTTGATTTTGAAAATAAAACTTATACCATGGGAATATTAAACCTTACACCTGATTCATTTTCAGATGGGGGATCATATGTCAATCTAGATAGTGCTATAAAAAGAGCAAAGAAGATGGTAGAAGAGGGAGTGGACATAATCGATATAGGAGCTGAATCTACTAGACCTGGAGCTGCCTATATAGAAGAAGAGGAAGAGTTGAGACGAATACTTCCTGTGGTAGAAAAGTTAATAAAAGAGGTGGATGTTCCTATATCTATCGATACATATAAACCTCGCGTAGCTGAGGAATGTATCAAAGCAGGGGCACACATTATAAATGATATAAAAGGTTTGAAAGATGACTTCAATATGGCTAAAGTGATAGCGAAATATGGGGTTTTTGTTATAATTATGCATATTCAGGGAAACCCTAAAAATATGCAGAGAAATCCTGGATATGATAATATAATAAAAGATATTAAGAAAAGTCTGGAAGAAAGCATAGATATTGCTGTTAAAGCAGGAATATCACCTGAAAAAATAATATTAGATCCAGGAATTGGGTTTGGTAAAACCTTTGAAAATAACCTAGAAATCATAAAAAAATTATGTGAATTTAGAAAACTAGAGTATCCTTTATTAATAGGTGCTTCTCGAAAAGGATTTATTGGAGACATATTAGGAACTCCTCCCTTAGATAGATTGGAAGGAAATTTAGCAGTTGCAGTGATATCAGCTTATAATGGTGCTTCTATAATAAGAGTTCACGAGGTGAAAGAAACCGTGAGAGCATTAAAGATGACAGATGCTGTGAAATCAATAAAAAGTTGAAATAAGGAGAAACTATGAAGGGTGAAGATCAGTTAAAGCAAGAATTGGATGATTTTAAAAAAGAAAAAGATAGAATAAGTAATATAGTTGGACAGATTGGTGGAAGTAAGGGTAATTCAAGTAATAATTTAATAAATATAGCTTTTTTTGGAATATTATTTGTACTTATTATTTTTGGAGCAGTACTAAAAAAAATATCTTTGGAAATAGAAATTGCAGCAGCGATATTGCTGGTCGTATTAAAGGTTGCTTGGATGATTAATGAGGCACAAAAAGTTAGTCATTTTCAATTCTGGATCTTAAACTCATTGGAATTTAAGATCAATGAGATGAATAAAAAAGTAAGAAATATTGAAAAAACTTTAAAAAAAATAGAAAGTAATAGTGATTTGAAAGCGGATGAAGAAAAAACAGATATATAAATTACATTTAGAAGGCAGGAAAATATGAAAAATAATGTAATATTTAAGGGGTCTAATGGCAAATTGATAATAATATTAAATCCTTCAATTTCCTTCCAGGAATTGAAGGATCACTTAGTGAAAAAGCTTGAGAAATCTAAGCAATTATTTATAGGATATCAATCAATTATTGAGTTTAAAGGTAGAAAGATGGACGAAGACGAAGAGTTAGAATTGTTGAATATTGTAAACGAAACAGTTGATATGAATATTTTATTTGTGACTGACGGGAAAGAATTAGCTTCAAAAGAGGTCGAAAAGCTTACAAATATAGTCAGTGAAGGGATGACAAAATTTCATATAGGGACACTCCGATCAGGTGAAATTTTAGAATATTCTGGAAATATAGTAGTCTTAGGAGATGTCAATCCGGGCTCTATTGTGAAAGCTGAAGGGAATATAGTAGTCATAGGAACTCTAAATGGTGTAGCTCATGCTGGAACAAAGGGAAATGATGAAGCATTCATTGTTGCCTCTAATATGAATCCATTTCAACTTAAGATAGATGAAGTTTTATTTAAAAATTATAGTAGCAATATATTGTTTCGAAGTAAACAAATTATACGAAATAAAAATAATATAGCTTATTTAAAAAATAATATAATGATAATAGATAAATTAACAAGAAAAACATTACAAAATATTGTCATAACTTAGGAGGAACTCAGATATGGGAAAAGTATATGTGGTTACATCTGGAAAAGGTGGGGTAGGGAAAACAACAACAACAGCCAACCTAGGAGTTGGTTTAGCCAAAAATGGTTATAGTGTAGTCCTTATGGATGCGGATATAGGTCTTAGAAATTTAGATGTAATATTGGGGTTAGAAAATAGAATAGTTTATAATTCTATGGATGTTATGGAGGGGACTTGTAGGTTAAAACAAGCACTAATAAAAGATAAAAGATATGACAAATTATTTTTACTGCCAGCTTCTCAAACAAATGATAAGATGGACGTTTCAACAGATATGATGAAAAAATTAGTAGCTGAGCTGAAGGAAAAGTTTGACTATGTATTGATAGATTGTCCAGCAGGTATAGAGCAGGGGTTTAAAAATGCCATAGTAGGGGCAGATGAGGCACTAATAATAACAACTCCAGAGATATCCGCCATAAGAGATGCAGACAGGGTAATAGGTTTACTTACTGCCAGTGAGATGGGAGAGATTAAACTTATTGTAAACAGGGTAAAAATGAAGCTGGTAAATGAGGGGAATATGCTACATATGGATGACATTGTAGATATATTAGGACTTGATATAATCGGTGTAGTCCCAGATGATGAGGAGATAGTGATCTCTACAAATAAGGGGGAACCTGTTACTGTAAAAGCCTTAGCACCTTCTGGCAAAGCATATATGAATATTGCAGGCAGGATAGTAGGAGAAGATATCCCATTTTTAAATATAGATGAAAAGAGAAGTTTTGCTAGCAAATTTAAAAACTTTTTTTCTAGGTAGATGGGGGGATAAATATGTTTGAAAAATTATTTGGAAGAAAAAAATCAAGTGCAGTGGCTAAAGATAGATTAAAATTGGTTTTAATCCATGACAGGAGATTGATATCTAATACTGTTTTAAATCAAATGAAAGATGAACTTATTCAAGTGATTTCGAAATATATAAAGATAGACCAAGAAGAGATAAATATTCAATTTGATGTAGAGACTGGAAATAGAAATAGAAATAGAAATAGAGGAGCACTTATAGTAAATGTTCCTGTAAAAGAGATATTAAAAAGATAAGAAATAATATAGTTATAAAAAAAGAGATTCAAAGCCCTTGGCTTCGAATCTCTTTTTTTAGTCACCCTTTTTATTTACTACGAAGGTAAGTGGACAACCTTCAAATCCAAAGGCTTCTCTAAACTTATTCTCAATATATCTAATATATGAGAAATGTAATAATTCTGGATGGTTACAGAATATAACAAATTTAGGAGGAGCAGATGAAACTTGTGAGCAGTAATTAACTTTAATAGCTCTACCTTTTCTAGTAGGAGGAGCATTTAAAATCATAGCTTCTTTTAATACAGTATTTAATAATCCAGTACTGATTCTCTTATTATATTCTGCATGAATTAAGTCTACATGATCGATTAACTTTAATGTTCTTTGACCGGTTAGTGCAGATACAAATTCGATAGGAGCATAGCTTAAGAATGGTAATTCAACTCTTAAATATTCTTTCATTTTATGCATAGTTTTAGTTTCTTTTTCTACAATATCCCATTTATTTACAACAATAACGAGAGGCTTTTGTTCCTCATGTGCGATACCAGCAATTCTCTTATCTTGTTCAGTAAGACCTTCATTACCATCTATTATCATAAAACAAACATCGGCTCTTTTTATACTCTTAATTGCTCTAAGTACAGAGTAGTATTCTAGATCTTCTTCTATTTTTGATTTTCTTCTAATACCGGCAGTATCTATAAGTACATATTTTTCTCCATTGTGCTCAAAAGCTGAGTCTATAGCATCACGGGTAGTACCAGCGACTTCACTGACTATACTTCTTTCTTCTCCCAATAATCTATTAGTTAAAGATGATTTTCCGGCATTTGGTCTACCGATAAGGGCAATCTTGATCCCTTCTTTCTCTTCAGGCATCTCTAACTGATTGATATGTTTTACAACGGTATCGAGCATATCTCCTAAGTTTACCTTATGCTCTGCTGATACAGGAGCTAGCTCTTCAAATCCTAATCCCCAGAAATCATATGTGTCCTCTAATTGAGCTTGATAGTTATCGATCTTATTTACACATAGGATTACATGTTTATTTTTCTTTCTAAGTAGATATGCTACCTCTTCATCTAAGGCAGTAACACCTGCTTTTCCATCTACAACAAATAGAATAACGTCAGCTTCATTCATGGCAACCTCAGCTTGTTTTCTGATGTTAACCATCATAAAATCATTATTTCTAGGCTCTAATCCACCTGTATCTACTAAGATGAATTCTGTTCCACACCACTCAGTTTCTCTATAAAGTCTGTCTCTTGTAACACCTGGTTGGTTATCAACGATAGCCACTCTATCTCCTACTAATTTATTAAATAGAGTAGATTTTCCAACATTTGGTCTACCAACTATGGCAACTATTGGTTTCATAATTTATTTCCTCCTGTAACTCTTTCCTTGTTAGTACGTCGATTTCTTTTCACTAGTGATCGATTCATATTTTAAATTAAGTTTTAAATATGAAGTTAATTTAAATAATCATGAAATCTTCATTAAGATGGAAGAGTAATTTGTTTAATTCTTCTTAAATTTATTTGTACCCTTAAACTTATTGTTTTTGGGTTTATTAGGTTTGTTATTTGTTTCGTTAGCGTGATCTATATTATCTTTAGATGCTTTATGGTTTTTATTATAAGAATTTCCCATATATCCATTCCTAGCATCTTTATCGATTAAAATATCCTTTTGTTTATACTTTCTGGCTGTATCTTTTTCCACCTTCATAGATTTTCCTGTAAATGGATCTATCTCAGTATAATACATGAGGGTAGAATATGTCGATGGAGTAGGAGTAAAGATTTGAACCTGTTCAGGATTAACCTTCAGCTCATGACTAGCAAAATTCTTGAGATCTTTCATATGTCTCTCATTACACCCTGGATGAGCTGCAATTAGATAGTAAGTTAAAAATTGTTTTTTCCCCAATCTGTCATTTATCTTATAAAATGCATCTTTAAATCTTTTCAGTACATCTTTTCCTTGTTTTCCCATAAGACCTAAAATCTCATCTTCAGTATGCTCAGGAGCTATCTTTAACTGTCCTGATACATGGTCTTTGACTAAGTTTTCAAGGTATAGAGAGCCACATTTATTATCATCCATAATAAGGTCATACCTTATTCCAGAAGCTATAAATACTTTTTTAACTCCTTCTACTTTTTTGACTCTATCCAGTAATTCCAATTGTTTATTATGATTTACATCTAAGACCTTACAAGTTTTAGGATACAGACACCTGATATCCTTACAGGCTCCTAATTTTTGCTTTTTCAGACATTCAATTCCATACATATTAGCTGTAGGACCGCCTAGGTCAGATATATATCCCTTAAATGATTTCATTGTAGAGATATCTTCCACTTCTTTTACTATGGAATCTATACTTCTTTCAGTGATGGTTCTACCTTGATGAACTGCAATGGCACAGAAATTACATTCTCCATAACAACCTCTATGGGTAGTAACCGAATGTTTAATAGTCTCTAGAGCTTTTACATCTCCCATTTTTTTATAGTATGGGTGGAGTGCTCTCTCATATTCTAATCCATAGATCTCATCCATCTCCTCGGTTGAAGGAATAATCGACGGTGGATTTTGGATCAGGTATCTGGTATCTTGTTTTTGTGATAATCCAACAGCTGTAATGTGATCATTGTTTACATAAAACTTTTCAAAGGCTTCTATAAATTTATGCTTGTCAGCTTTACATTCATCGAAACTAGGTAGCTCCAAATATCCAGTTTTGGGTTCCTTTGCAACATAGCAGATCCCACGAATATTGGTGTGATCGTCTCCGTTTTGAATGGCACTAGCTAGTTCTAACATGGATTTTTCACCCATTCCATAGGAAAGGATATCAGCTTTTGAATTGAATAATATAGATTTACGTAATTTATTTGTCCAAAAATCATAGTGAACAGTCCTACGTAAACTAGCTTCTATTCCACCAATAACAATTGGTTTAGGTGTCTGCTTAAAATTTCTCTTTATAAGGTTTGTATATGAAATAGTGGCTCTGTCAGGACGTCTGTTATTTAACCCACCTGGAGTAAAGTCATCTTTCTGTCTTCTTTTTCTAGTAGCAGTATAGTTCGCCACCATAGAATCAACGCATCCTGCAGAGATTGCCCAATATAAGTTGGGTGCTCCTAATCTTTTGATATCGTCATTATTATCTATATCTGGCTGGGCAATGATTCCCACCTTAAATCCATATTTTGACAGAAATTTTCCTATAACAGTACTTCCATTATATGAACTATCGACATAGGAATCCCCAGAAACTAGGATTATATCCAAAGAATCCCAGTCTAATCTCTTCATCTCTTCTCTGGTAGTTGGTAAAAACATATCTTTCTCCCTCTATTACATTACACTAAAATAATTATTCTAAAATACTATACATTATATCATATATGCACTGTTATTGCACGGGGGAATCTTTTGGATAAATTAATTTCTATGGCAAAAAAAACTTTTATGGTAAAATAAATTATAAAATTTAAGGGGGAATGATTATGATAGATTCTAAATTAAAACCTTATATACATCTAGTTAATTTTATGGCTGATTTTCTAGGACCTAGTTATGAAATTGTACTTCATGATGTAAGAAATATAAATAATTCTATAATAGCTATAAAAAATGGACATATTTCTGGAAGAAAGGTAGGAGGACCACTTGCTGATCTTTCCTTTAAACACATAAAAGAAAATAGAAATAGTGATAAAAAATATTTACTTCTATATGGGAAAACGAAGGATGGAAGACAGCTTAAAACTTCTACATACTTCATTAGGAATGAAAAAGAAGATATTATCGGTTTATTGGGAATAAATACCGATATTTCAGATTTTGTAGATCTGAAGAAAAAAATGGAAGACTTTATCAACTATGGCGGAAACAATATAGAAGAAGATAGAGAGGAAGAGCGTTTTGAAAGCTCCATTGAAGATATTATGGATTCCATAATAAATGAAGTTATTACAGAATCAAGGGTCTCTGTAGATCGGATGAATCATCTAGAAAAAATAGAGAAAACTAAAAAATTAAATTTAAAAGGGGTATTTTTGATAAAGGGGTCGGTAGTCAAGGTAGCTGAAAAATTAAAAACCTCAGAGGCTACAATGTATAGATATATAAAACAGGTGAGTAAATAATTAAAAGGAGGTGATTTCTTCACGAAGAAATCACCTCCTTTTAATTATAAAACTGTAGTCATAGAGTCCTTTAGGTTTAATATCTTACATTTTTTAATAAATCTATATCCAATAAAAGCTGTTACAACCTCTGCCACAGGCATGGTTAACCATATACCATATATTCCCCATAATAACAAATATTATTCCCCGAAGGGCTGAGATAAAAGCAGAAAGTTTAGGATTTTCAATAGCTGTAAAATATGCTGCTATAACCATATTGATACCGTTTAAAAAATAAGCAAAACTGTAGATCTTGGCGGCTTTAGTAGTAAATACTAAGAACTCTTTATTATCAGAAAAAATCCCGATTATTTTTTCGCTAAATATGAACATACATGCAAAAGCAACAATGCCAATAATAAAAACTGTTTTTATAGCTAGATTAAAGATACTTCTAATCACGTATTTTTCGTCAGCTCCTAAACTATAACTTATAATTGGTTGTATCCCCTGGGAGACTCCCAAAAGGATAGCAAAAACAACTGTATTGATATAGTTTATAATACTAAAAGCTGAAACGCCTACTTTTCCGATTTCTCTCATGATAATAAGGTTGAATATAAATATTATAAATCCTAAAGAGAATTCACTTACAAATTCTGAAGATCCATTAAAGATACCTTTTATGAGTAGACTAAGGGGAAAATTAGGCTTTACAAATTTGAGCTGACTGTCTTCTCTAAAGAAATCAATGACAAGTATTGTTGTAGCGATGGTCTGAGATATTTCTGTTGCAAGGGCAGCTCCCTTTAGACCATAGCCTAGCCGAATAATGAAAATATAATCTAAAATTATATTTAATACTCCACCTATTATCAATGCATTCATTGAATAGGTAGGTCTACCGTTTGTTCGAACAAAAATCTCTAAAAAATATGTCCCCATGAAAAAAATATTAAAATACATGATTATAGTCATATATTCTATAACCATGGTTTTTAAAGTTCCGGTAGCACCCAAAAAACTTGCAGTTTCTTCTATAAATCCTAAAACGAAAAGACTTATCCCGGCAGCTACTAAAATAAGTATCAGTACAAAAAAACTAAATACCTTACTGGCTTCATAGCTTTTTTTCTCCCCCATCTTTATAGCTACTATGGTAGCACCTCCTGTGGCAATCATAATATTTAGTGCAAATGAGAGCGCAATAACAGCTTCTACCATATTTACAGCAGCCAAACCATCGCTCCCCATAGCTTTACCTATGAATATTCCATCTACAACTATATATAGTGAAGTTACCATCATCCCTACAACACCTGGGATGGTGTATTTTAAAAATAATTTTTTTCTATACTCATCTCCTTCAAATTTATCTCAATAGATAATACCATGGATATACTTATAATCTTTATTCTTTAAATTTTATTAAGTTATTTTTGAGGATATATTAGTAATTTTTATTATATCATTATAAAATGACAAAAATAGAGGGAATTTGATAACTTATTCTAAATATGATAAAATTATTAGGTTATATAAAGGAAACTAATAATCGGAGGTAATAGTGATGGCAGGGCATAGTAAATGGTCTAATATTAAGCATAGAAAAGGAGCTCAAGATAAGAGAAGAGCTCAATTGTTTACAAAGTTAGCAAAAGAGGTAACAATAGCAGCAAAAGAAGGTGGGAAAGATTTAAACTTTAACCCTAGATTAAGACTAGCACTAGAGAAGGCAAAGAAACAAAGTATGCCAAAGGATAATATAGATAGAGCAATAAAAAAAGGTACTGGAGAACTAGCCGGTGTAGACTATATAGAGATTAGATATGAAGGGTATGGTCCCGGTGGAACTGCATTTATCGTAGACGTAGTTACTGAAAATAAAAATAGATCTGCTTCATCTGTAAGGTCAAATTTTGCTAAAAATGGTGGAAATATGGGATCTGACGGAGCAGTAGCATGGATGTTTAATAAAAAAGGTCAAATCATATTAAATTCTGAGGGTTTAGATGCCGATGAGTTTATGATGGAAGCGCTAGAAATGGGTGCAGAAGATCTAGTTGTAGAAGGTGACACATTTGAAATATTAACTGATCATACTGAACTACAAACTGTAGTAGGAGCCTTGACAGAGGCTGGATATAAATATGAAGAAGCGGAGATAGTGATGCTTCCTGAAAATATGGTAAAAGTAGAAGACGAAGAGGTGGCTGAAAAAGTAATGAAATTATTTGAAGCCCTAGAAGATAACGAAGACGTAAACGATGTTTATGCTAACTTTGATATTTCAGATGAGTTAATGGAAAAAATAATGGGATAAAAAAAGAAGGATTCTTGATGGAATCCGGGTCTGTCTCATATTTTGTGTAAACCTCCAAATTAGTGTAAACTACAATTACATTAATTTGGAGGTTTTTTTATGAGAAAAAGAAGAAAAGATTTATCCCCTGATGAATTAGCACGAAAAGAGCTAATTAGAGAATA
>NZ_JBAHZY010000110.1:0-23131 GCF_037132775.1 Psychrilyobacter sp. | reverse complement strand
TTAAATTATACCTTATTTTTTTGCTTAAGGTTAAACACTCTTTGTATGAATTTATACGACCATTATACTCCATGGAGTTCTTTTTTTCTTCTTTTCCCTTATACTATTAAACTTAAAAGTGAAAGTCCACCTATTGCCCATAAGACTGGAGAAATCTTAGTATATTCCCCTGTTCCTACATGGACTACGATAAATGATAAAAATTCAAAACTAAGTCCAGTACTGATACTGTATGTAAGAGGCATCATTATAACTGTGGCAAAGACCGGAAGTGCCGTTTTAAAATCATGAAGATCCAGCTCCTTCAGATTTTTAAACATATAGATCCCCACAATAATAAGAGCTGGTGCTGTAGCATAAGCCGGCACTATCCCTACAATTGGTGTAAATAATAGTGAGAGTAAAAATAATCCTCCAATGACAACTGATGCTAACCCTGTTCTGGCACCTGCTGCTATCCCCGCTGTGGTTTCTGACAGCGTTGTAACTGTACTAGATCCCATTAATGACCCCACTATTGTAGCAGTCACATCTGTATGGATCATTCTACCCAGTGATAAAATATTCCCATCTTCATCTTCCATCTTCATCTCCTTAGCACAGGCTATAAGAGTTCCCAATGAATCAAATAGATCTACAAACATAAATGAAAATATCGGTCCGATCAATGCAAATTGAAAAGCTCCTACTATATCTAATTTAAATGCAATAGGTGCTATTGAAGGTGGCATAGACATTATTTGTGTAGGAAGTTCAACGATTCCTAAAAGCATTCCCAAAACAGTGGTGGTGATCATACCTATAAGCATTCCACCTTTTATATTTCAAAGCTCTAAGAGAGCTGATATCATGATTCCTGTCACTCCTAAAACAACTGTAGGAGTAAATTTTCCCAGTGATACAAATGTTGCTGGATTAGCTACAATTAATCCCATACTTTTCAAACCTATGAAAGCTATAAAAAAGTCCGATCCCAGCTGTAGAAGCTATCTTTAGTTCCACAGGAATTGCCTGTGCTATCCTCTCTCTTATCCCGCCAATTGACATGATTAAAAAGAAAAATCCCGATATAAAAACAACTCCCAATGCTGTTTCCCAAGGAATTCCCTTTCCAATAACCAATGTATAGGTGAAAAATGCATTAAGTCCCATCCCAGGAGCTAATCCCAGTGGTGCATTTGCCCAAAAAGCTGCTATTAAACTACCAATCGCAGCAGTTAAACATGTAACAGTAATAAGAGCTCCCTTATCCATACCTGTGTCTGCCATTATAGAAGGATTTACAAATATAATATACGACATAGTCATAAACGTAGTAAGCCCTCCAATAACCTCTTGCTTTACACTCGTTCCCCTCTCGGTCAACTTAAACATTTTTTCTAACATCCTGTTTCCTCCGCCCTTAAATTTTTAGTAGATATAATCTAATAATATTATAGTTTTTTAAACTAAAAAAGGTTCTATTTTCCATTGTTTCAGAAAAACAGAACCTTTATATACATTAAAATATTAGGTATCTATCTTCTTATAGTCAGCTATTTAAGGTAGCTGGTAGAAACTTTTCGCCATATCCGAAATTTATATAAGTTTTTTATTTAGAAGTTTATACCATTTTTTTTATAAAATTACAAAAAAGTTTTCTAAACTCTATAGACTTTAGAAAACTTTTTTCTCTTTGTGGTATAATAATTTTAAAATCGATACAAAATATTTTGCCATAGGCAGGGGGTAAAGTCATGAAAATATTAGTAACTGGAGGAGCTGGATATATAGGTTCCCATACAGTGATAGAACTATTGAAGGAAAACTATGAGGTTGTTATCGTAGATAATTTTTCCAACAGTAATCCAAAGGTATTGGATAGGATAAAAGAAATTTCAGGTAAGGACTTTAAGTTTTATGAATTGGATCTATTGGATAAAGATAGTTTAGACAAAGTATTTATAAAGAATAAGATAGATGCTGTTATTCATTTTGCAGGATATAAAGCAGTAGGAGAATCGGTAGCCAAACCTATCGAATATTACCATAATAATCTAACTACTACATTTGTTTTATGTGAAATAATGAAGACCCATGGTGTTAAAAAGATCGTCTTCAGTTCCTCTGCAACTGTATATGGATTAAACAATATATCTCCACTACTAGAAACTATGCCTCTCAGTGCTACAAACCCATATGGTAGCACAAAACTTATGATAGAACAGATCCTAAACGACCTGTATATTTCTGATGATCAGTGGGGAATTGCCCTTCTAAGATATTTTAATCCCATCGGAGCCCATGAGAGTGGAAAAATAGGAGAAAATCCAAATGGTATCCCAAACAACTTAATGCCGTATATTACCCAGGTAGCTGTAGGAAAAAGAAATAAATTAAGTATCTTTGGATCTGATTATGATACCCATGATGGGACTGGAGTCCGGGACTATATCCATGTCACTGATCTGGCTATTGGTCATATCAGAGCTCTGGAAAGGTTTAAAGACCAAACTGGAATAGAAGCATATAACTTAGGAACTGGAGACGGAATAAGTGTTCTGGATCTAGTAAATACATTTATGAAAATAAATAATGTAAAGATTCCATATGAATTAGTGGATAGAAGAGCTGGAGATGTGGCTACTTGTTATGCTAACTCTGAAAAGGCTTTAAAGGAATTGAACTGGAAAACTGAAAAAACTTTAGAAGATATGTGCAAAGATTCATGGAAGTGGCAATCCAATAATCCAGAGGGATATTAGAATGAAAATTTTTGTTATTTCAGATATACATGGTTCATTATACTATCTGGATAGGGCACTCGAATGTTTTGAAAGGGAGGAGGCAGACTATATCCTGATATTAGGAGACCTCCTTTATCATGGGCCACGTAACCCTCTTCCCAAAGATTACAATCCAAAATTAGTTACTGAAAAATTAAATCTGTACAAGGATAAAATCATAGCTCTTAGGGGAAACTGTGACAGCGAAGTAGACCAAATGCTTTTAGAGTTTCCTATTATGAGTGACTTTACTAATTTATTTTTAGGAGATAAACGTATTTTTGCTACCCATGGCCACCTATTTGCAGAGGGAAAACTTCCTCTAGGTGAGGGGGATATTCTGATCTCTGGTCACACCCATCTGCCATTAGCAGAAAAAAAAGATATCTATATATTTAATCCAGGGTCTATAAGTCTTCCAAAGGGTGGTAACTCTAATTCCTACGGAATTTTAACTTCTTCCTCTTGGGAGATCAAAAATCTGGATGGTCAACTCTTTAAATCCATTATATATTAAAAAAAATCCCTTAGAATAGTGTTCTACTATTTTAAGGGATTTTTTTACTATGTATCATTTTCATCTTCATCTTTAGTTTCAATACTATCGGTATATTTTCGATCTTTTAAAATATAGTATACCAAGAGTAATATTAATTTAGCACTATTATCTGTTATTTTTTTTAATATTCCATGTTTTTCGGTCGCGACCATATGAAGTTTATATCCGGATTCCAAAATTTTAAGAACATATTTATCATCTTCCTCATAGGGTGTAAATACTAAAACTGCTGCCAAATAAAATACTATGATAGCCAATACTATTAACAATAGCATGATGTACAACATTTTAATCACCTCCTAATTCTATATTATATATATACTATATTATTTCTATTTTTCCTATAAACGCTCTAACTATCTCTGAATTATTCCTATAACAGAACCGTTACTGTAATTTATTCGTACATCTTCCCATCCTATTATATTACTCATACAAAGGGAGCTAGATCTGGGAATATCAACCCTGTCTAGAGGATAGGAAAATCCTTCCAATGTCAATGCAATAACTGGAGTAAGAGGAATAAAAGAAATAGTTTTCCCCCTTTGACCATGAATTTCCATATTTTTTTTCACCCAGAAGATAAGCTCATTCTCATCTTCATATGTAATATTCTGATACTTTTCCAAAAGGTTCAAATTAGTTAAAAAATGATCTGTTCTCCCTCCTAATCCTCCCAGGATCAGTACATCTTTATATTCAGACGTTACTTTCTCTAAAATCAACTCTCCATCTGTAAAGTTTTTGGATACAGGAAATTTTTCAAATTTTATTCCTAATTTTTCATAATGAGACCTAACCTCGACCGTGATAGAATCCAAATCACCCAATATAAGTTTGGGAATCACCCCTAAATTATAGGCATGGTTTGCTCCGCCATCTGCACAAAATATATCATATTCACTATATTTTATATTCCTATAGTAGTCTGCCTCTAAATTAACCCTCCCACTTAAAAATATTATAGCTTTTTTCCCCATAAATTCACTCCTATTACTATTACTATTACTATTACTATTACTATTCACTATGTTTATTGTCTCTGATCTTAGCTTTTAATCTTTTTTTGTATTTACCTCTATAAATACAGGTAGATGATCCGAGATCACCTTTCTTATCTCCCTATGGTTGTTGTCTGTAAAATCTACCACTCCATTTCTCCCTGTATACCAGCCACGCATCAATTCATAGGGATAAAAAATATGATCATAACTGGATGCCAGTCCATTTTTTCCTATGGTTGTCTTTTGATTGGGAGGTATCGCATCTACAATCAGGTCTCTATGCTCCAAAAAACCAGAAAAAGCATGATCATAGGAAGGAATATTAAAATCTCCTCCTATTATAACTATATTTTCTTCAGCATCCTTATCATACTCTTCTTTAAACCAATCATATACATCGATCATCTGCATAGCTTCTAGTTGTCTCTCTGTTGTTTTTTTTCCAAATATGGAATGTACCAAAACATAGGTAAACTCAAAATCTCCCATTTGAAATTTAGCTCCATATGGTTCCCTCATAAAGTTTTTTCCCCGATTTTCTTCTGGATAAAATTTACCTTTTTTTAGGAGTTTTACCCTATCTATTCTGTAAACATAGGCAAAATATTCCCGATATTTCTTACTTCCCACTGCATATGGAGAGATATGATATTTCCATTCTACCCCTGTTTGAGCTTTTAGTTCATAGATCAATTTTTTAACTGCATCTTTTTTCATAATTTCTTGGATGCCTACCAAGTCAAAAAGGGATATGATACTAGCGATCCCCTCTATTTTTTCCTGACGATAATCACTTTTCCACCCTAGATGGAGGGTATTAAAACTGGCGATATTTGCCGTCCCTCCAAAAGTAAATATACTAGTAATTATAAATATAGCTATTAATTTTGATATCTTTTTCAAAATCACCCCTCCCAGTGGTCTAGCTTAGCCTCGAAAAAATATACGAGAGGCTGAGAGCTTCTGTAAAAAAAACCTAGAAAATTAAAATTTTCTAGGTTTAAAATTTTCCTACTTAGCTCTCTCTACGTATTTCCCTGTTCTTGTATCTATTCTAATTAATTCGTCCATCTCAATAAATAATGGAACCATTAATTCATAACCAGTTTCAAGTGTAGCAGATTTAAGTGCTTTCCCTGTAGTATCACCTTTTAATCCAGGCTCTGTATAGGTAACCTTAAATACCATATGGTTTTCTAATTCTACTCCTACCGGTCTTCCTTCATAGAATAAGATATCGATAACAACCTCTTCTTTTAAATAGTTTACAGCGCCATCTAAATCTTCTTCCTGTAATCCTATCTGCTCAAATGTTTCTTGATTCATGAAGTTATATTCTCCATCATCCTCATATAAAAATTGCATAGATTGCTTATCTAACATGATGTCGTTCATCATATCAGATGCCTTTACTGTAGTTTCATTTACCCTTCCACTGATAAGATCCTTTACTTTAAAAGTGATTTCTGGAGCTCTCTGTCTCTTTCCAGATGTTGATTGGAATCTATCTGCCTTTAATATTAAAAATGGTACTCCATTTACTTCAAATGTACTTCCTGATCTTAATTTATCTGCCGATTTCATTTTTATTCCTCCATATTATTTTATCTTTTCCCTGCCAGCTGATCTTTTCAGATCAACATTTTTAACTAATTATACAATAATCCAGACGAATCTACAAGAAAAATAAGGCTTATTTATGCCTTTCATGGAAGGTTATCAGGTCATATATGTCTTTTTTTATGTACGGACTCCCCACTTTATTTTGAACTTTTTTCCACAGTTCTTTAAACTTTTCAAAATTCATCCTTTTTATAACTATAATCGATTCCTTTAAATATTTTATATCTGCCTTGCTCATCTCCATCCCGTGGAGAAGGGGTTTTTTGATCCTATAATAATTTTCATTATCTAATTCAAAATTATTATAGTAAAACCCTAAAAATTTATCGGATAAATTGTTTTCTTGATAGATAACTCTCCTAACCTCAGTAGCTATATAATCAAGGCTCAATTCTTTTTTTATCTGCCCTCTGTCTTCACCTTCAAAACTAAAGAAGGGTAAAAACACCTGGTACATATGATAAGTCCTCATGGATTTAGTCAATGCATACATTTTTTTTAGAAGGGTGTGCAATTTTTCATCCGATCTAGCCAGACCCTTATCTATTGCATATGTACTCCCTAAGTGGGTATAGAGTGTGATTGTAAAGTCTTCAGAATGAACAAAATTAATTATCTGTTCATTATACTTATTATTTTTTTTAAATTTCTTAATAAATTTTCTTGCTCTGGTCAATTCCTCATAGATCATATCTTCATTAAAAAAGTCATCTATAAAAACTTTAGGACTTATTATCAATTCATTTTTTTGTTCATCTTTTTTATTAAAGAAAAGCAGGAGGGGTCTATTGTTTAGTGTAAATAGACTCTCTAATTTTTTCTTCATACCCTCATCTAATTCCAGTTTAAACTCTAATTTCGATGTTTTTTTTATACTCTCTTTATCTTTGATATAATTGTTTTTTTTCAAAAGTTTAAAAAGGTAACTATAGTAATAATTTTTTATCCTTCTATATAGTATTTTGTCATTTTTTAAAGATGGACATTTCCTCTCCGCTATAGAGTCAAACTCTAAAAAATCCTCTAAACTTAAGATCCCCACCTTATTGATTCCAATAGCATTCCAGGTATAAACCTTGGGTATACCATAGCCTTTCAAGTCAGAGATCAATGCAACATATTGGGCTATTCCTCCACCCAGCGAGTGTCCAGTCAAAGCTATACTTTCGTGTTTTATTTTTAACATTTCATTATAAAATTCTACTCCCTGTTCCAACTGTTTTGGTTTTTTATCCACACCTAGCAGGAGATCTGTCTCTATAAAATCTTTATATGCTTCTCCAAATGAGCTGAGCTCTGTACCCCTGTAGGAGATGACTATCTGTCCGTGTTTTTTAAAAGCTATAGCATAAAAGCCTGTTTTTTCTACTCCCTGTCTATAGGTATCATTCATTATGCCTATAACTTCCCATTCACATAAAAAAGTATGAAATGTTTTTTGAAATATCTCGCTTCCCCCATAGGACCAAATTTCATTGGGAAAAGAAAGTAATCTTTCTTTGGATTTACTGTTTAAAAACAAGACCTCCTCCAAGGAAAAGCCTATGTCCTCCTTTTTAAAATAACCATATGAAAGACCACTGAGAACTAAATAATCTAATTCTGTTATCATAATTCTACCACCTTAAAATATCAATTTTAATAACACATACGTGATAAATGTTCCAAAGATACTTCCTCCAAGAACCTCTTTTGGAGAGTGAATCCGCCTCTCTATCCTGGATTGAGCCACTAAAAGAGCTATTCCAAAAGTCAATATTGTCACCACTATATTTTCTGTAGCGTAAGACACTCCTACCCACAATCCAAAAGCTATCGCTGAATGTCCACTGGGCATCCCTCCATGCAACAATCTCCCTTTTTTATAATAAGATTTAATTATAAAAACTCCAATTATTACTATAAATATTATGAGTAAAACCGCGTCTACATAGGAAGCTTTCAACAATCTAAAGACCTCAAAAGTATCTTCTTTAATTTTTTTACTAAAAATTATATAACCTATTACCAGAGCATTAATAGATACTATGAGTACTGCTCCAGCTGATATATTTTTAGCTTTTTTAGCCAATGGATGATACCTGGTTGTAGCAATATCTACTGTAGTCTCTATAGCCGTATTCATAAGTTCCGCAAAGAGTACGAGAGTTATTGCAAAAGATAAACTTTTTAAATCTGATCCTGTCACACCAAACATAAGGCTCAATATAGCTACCAAGATAGCAACAAATATATGAATTCTCATATTTCTTTCTGTTTTTATAGCTATAACTATTCCTTTTAGAGCATAGTTTACACTCTCACTGAATTTATCATTTTTAGTTATTTTTTTTGTCATAACTCACCCTCACTCTTCTTTTAGATATCTCTACTATACCCATGTTTCTCTAGAATCTCTTCCTCTTTTTTTCTCATTACCTGCTTATCCTCATCCTCAATATGGTCATATCCCAATAGGTGTAAGATTCCGTGAGTTAATACATAGTAAAACTCCCTTTTAAAACTGTGGTTGTAATCGCTGGCCTGATCCTCTACCCTCTCCAGAGATATCACTATATCACCTAGAGTCAAATAAGGCCCCAATTGAAAATCATCCTCATTATCTAGATAAGCAAATGAGATTACATCTGTAGGCTGATCTTTTCCCCTATAATCCCTGTTCACTATCTGTATATTTTCGTTATTTGTAAGTAAAAGTGACATATATATATCTTTTTCATTACTATACTCATCTTCTATGACTGTTTTTATATAGTCTTCTACAGTTTCTAGATCTATAAATTCATCGTAGCCTTCTATTCCTTTGGTTAGTTCTACCGTTATATTCATAAGAATATTTTCCCCCTAAAAGTTCCCTCGGAACTACTTTTTTATTTTTGCCCTGGATATTTTATCCTCACATGATGGATACTCATGAGTACCTTTGTAAAACTTTTGATTATAATTTCAATCTCTTTAAATGTAAGATCTGCATCTGAAAGCTGTTGCTCTTCTATTTTTGACCCTATAATTTTTCGTAACATCTTTTCTATTGTTACCGGTGTTTTTTCATCCAGTGATCTCACTGCTGCTTCAATAGAATCTGCTAACATTATTACTGCCGACTCCTTACTTTTCGGCTTTGGTCCACTGTATCTAAAATCATTTTCCTCTAAATGCGGATTGTTTTGTTTGGCCTTATTATAAAAATAAGCCAACAAGGTCGTCCCTTGATGTTCATACATAATATCCCTTATTTCCTTTGGCAAGTTGTACTCCCTTCCCATCTCATCCCCGTCTTTAGTGTGGGATGTTATTATAAGAGTACTCAGGCTAGGTGTCAGATTATTATGTGGATTTACTCCATCAGCTTGGTTTTCCACATAAAACTGTGGTCTTTTCATCTTTCCTATATCATGATAATAAGATGCCACTCTGGCCAATACATGGTTACCGCCTATAGCTTCTGTAGCTTGTTCTGATAGAGTCGCTACCATCATAGAGTGATGAAAAGTCCCAGGAGCACTCACTGATAATCGTCTGAGTAAGGGCTGAGATAGATCTCCTAATTCTAGCAGTTTTATATCTGTTAAAATATTAAATGTCCTTTCAAAGTATGGGAGGAGGGCTATGGTTAACATTCCTGTAAAAGCTCCCGACAAAAATAATACCCCACTTTTAATCAGACTGTCTATAAATTACATATTTGTAGCAACTGCCATGGTTAATACTACAAATACTTTGGTCATCCCTATATATATACCTGCATTGATAATATTAGTTCTATTTTTTATTTTTGTAATCAGATACAATGAAACTATCAAACTAAATATTTCTATAACTAAATATTCTATACTGAATCCATTTAACGGAATAGCATAGAGGATCAAAAATCCACCTATAATTAAACTGGCTTTTACGTTTATCAAAATTCCCAACAGAATAAATACAGTTTCTATCGGTAAGATATATTTCCAATTCGGATCTATAATCCTAAAGGATATGATTCCCACAACAAGGGACAGCATTATCGCGCTGTAGTATTTTTTTTTTCTTATCTCATCAAACATAAACTTTGTGCAGGTATTTTTAAATATTATGGATAATATAAACAGATAGATAAGCGTCCCCATAAATTTTATTACCTTACTGGTTCGTCCATAAAGTCCTGCATTTTTTAATATGACTATCTTATTCTCTGGAACAATCTCACCTTTTTTCAAAATTATCGACCCTGCTTTTATATGAATCGTTACATTTTTAACCTGTTCTATCTTCTTATTGAGTAATTCTTCAGTTTTTTCACTGTCTAAGATATAGTTCGGTCTGATAAAAGCTTTTATAAAAATTTCCTCATAAGAATCTAAATCCTCAACTATTTCAAATACATTATTCAACCTCAATAAATCCCCATCTTTTCTTACTCCGTATTCATACAAAGTTTTTATATCTTTTAAATATTTATCCCTTAGACTGTCCAGTTCATCGTTTGATTTTTCAAATAAATATGTAAAAAGTATAGGTGAAACCTTCGCATCAAACTCATCTTTTGTCTTTTGATAAGCTAGGTCCAAGTCCAGGTATAGTGTTTTACCCTTTTTTATTTGTTCAAAAAAACTTTCTATCCGGTGTGCAGTCTCTTCCTCTACATTCCCTACACTTATATATTCCTTTTGAGAATTTTCGAGTATCTCAGAAATTATGCTTTCCTTAGCAGCTCTATCGTTATAAACTATATCTGTAGGAGCGATTATATCCTTTCTGGCCACATCTCCTAATTTTAGATAGTCATTGAATAAATATGTATTTGCACTGACTACAGTAATCACCAAGATTAAAATAAGATATACTACTTTTTCATTGACCAATTCTTTTGCAGAATATTCCAGATCTTTAATCTCTTTTTTTATTTTTTCCTTTTTTTCAAATCCGATTGTCAACCTTCTACCAAAAAGTTCTATTTTTTTCATCCTTTGCCTCCAATATCAGCTATATGATATCATCTATGTTTTTTATATGAATATTCCTTGTTGGAATTGAGTCTATAAATAGACTCCCATATCGTTTTGTTATAATTCTATTATCTAAGATTGTTACTACACCTCTATCGTCACAGCTTCTAATGAGTCTCCCTATTCCCTGTTTAAATTTAATTATTGATTCCGGTATCTGGTATTCCATAAATGCATTTTTCCCCTCATCATTTAGATTTTCTATTATGGCCTCGACCACTGGGTCACTCGGCACTTTAAATGGTAATTTAACTATGATTACAGAGCTTAGTTTGTCTCCTTTAACATCTACCCCTTCCCAAAATGATGAGGTTCCAAAGAGTACAGGTTTACTACTTTTTTTATACATGTCCACCAGTTGATTTCTCGGTGCCTGCCCCTGGATAAATAATTCATATCCATCCTCTTCCAGTCTGTCTTTCAACATGAAGTATAGATAATTCAATGTAGAATATGAGGTAAACAATAAAAACGTGTTTCCCTTTGTCTTCTTTATTATTTTTTCTACAAAATCTTTCACCCCATCTAAAAATCCACGATCCGTAGGAGATGGAAGATCTTTTGGGATATACACCTTCATCTGCCTATCATAATCAAAGGGTGAATCAATTATCTTTTCTAAGACTCCCTCGTGGAGTCCTATAGATTTTTTAAAATATTTAAAACTACCGTTAATTGCTATAGTTGCAGATGTAAATACCATATGTTCCAAGTTAGAATATAAATTTTCATCCAGTTCATCACTTATTTTTAATGGCGTTGCTACAAATTTTACATTACTTTTTTTTTGATTCAAAGATATCCAGTATATAAAGTTTTTATCATCCATCTCCTTTATAAACTTATAGTTAGAAAAATATGTCTCCAACCTCTCTGTATATTTTATAAAATCACTTATTATTCCTGTTTCATCATCGATCTCTTTTATAACACGAGTTAAACTCTTCAGCCTTCTCATGTAAGCATTGTAAGTTAGGAGCATCTCCTCCTCCAGTCCCATCAATGTTTCCCAATGTTCCCAATGTTTTAATTCTTCCTTTCGGAGACGAAGACTAAGGTTTCCCTGAGACTGCCCTGCAAAGGCTTCTATAACCTTTAGAAAATATTCATTCCCACGGTTAGCTAGATCTATATGCCGGGATATCAGTTCCTCTACGATCTCTTTTCTTATAGAATCATACCCCTTATCTTTTATATTTCTCAAATAATTTAATAAGCCTGTATATTTACTAGAATCTTTTTTCTTTCCCAGATGATGGATGTTGTTCATAGTCTTATTGAATGAATATTTAGATGCCTCATAAGAAAAATAATCCCGGGCTACATTTTCTATATTATGAGCCTCATCAAATACTACTAAATCATAGTCTGGAAATATAGAATAATCTGTATTAAATCCAACTTCCTTTCGAATGGAAAGATCAGCAAAAAACATATGATGGTTGGTGATCAAAACATCTGCTTTTTTCTTCTCCTCCCTGGATTTTAAAAAGAAACAGCTCTCCTGAAAAGCACACTTACTCCCTGCACAGATATCTGTCTCACTCATAAATTGCTCCCAAACTATATAATCCACCTCAAATGGAAGTTCTCCCTTATCTCCATGTTCAGTGGATTTAAACCATTTCAATATATAGCTCACCTGATCTTTTTGAGAGCTGCTCATATCATCGATCTCTGAGCTCCCTCCGATCCCTATATTAGCTGCCTTCCTATTACACAAATAATTTCCCCTGCCTTTGACCAAAACATAGGTAAATTTTTCAGGCAATAATTTTTTAACTATGGGTATATCTTTGTGGAGGAGCTGCTCCTGCAAGTTTATAGTATTCGTTGTAATTATCACTTTTTTTTCATTTTTTATAGCCCACTCTATACTGGGTATTAAATAAGCCAGAGTTTTACCTGTTCCTGTTCCTGCTTCTACAACAACCTTAGTTTTATTGTTGAGCCCCTCTTCGATATGCTTTGCCATATGAAGTTGTTCCTCTCTATATTCAAAGCCTTTAAATATTCCTGACAAAAGTCCTTTCTCTTCAAAATATGGTCCTATATCTATTTTTTTTATCTCAGTTTTATTTATCTCTACCATTATATAAATATCGTCTACAGCATTGTTTACAATATATGAGGCACCATCTTTTTGGTCTGAATACAGGAAAGCCACAGCTACATCTGCATCAGATGGGTATAGATATCCCGAAGGATGGTTATGAATTATTACTTCTCTTTTTTTCATCCTCTTCAGGAGAGCAGGAACAGATCCTTTATTCCCTCTGGCAACCACCTCTATCTCATCCACTATCCCCTCACTATTTGGGATGCCACGAAAAAACACCTCATTTCCATGGGCATTCTCAATTTCTTCTTTCATCTTCTCTATTATCTCTTCTGAAATTTTTTCTAATATCATTATTTATTCACCTTCTATTCTCCTATTATACCACAAAATACAAGAAACGGGATGTTTCATCTGCTCAGGTAGAATGCGATTTTTTTTTAATTTTTTTTTGATAAAAATTTTTATATTTTCCCTACATTGTATGATTAAATGCAAAAAAAAAGGTTTAAAAAAACCTTTTTTTTGTCGCAGAGACACAGATTAAAAACTTTCTTTGACCCTGACTATCGCAATATTCTATGTTTACGATAGTAAACTAATAGTATATTGGTGATGCCCACATCGGGTAAAATCTGACTTTAACTCTTCCTTCTTAACGAAGTAGTAATGGTTAGTATTTTAAGCGAAGTTTATAGTCATTGAGCTACAACATAGAAGTCTTAAAATCTGTTTTTTTTTCTGCGTAATCTACAGGAATATTGAGATTGTAATTTCAAACAATCTCTAATATCTGACTAAGTTCAACTACAGAGTTATATTCATAACTCTAAGTTTCAGCTATGCGACTAAAGTTTTTTTCTTTTTTCTTATAATTTGAACTTAACAATAAATTATCTAACCTTGAAAAATCGTATGATTCTTCAATCTGATTTATTAGATACTTAATCATTAAAATTTGTCCTAATAACTTTTTAGAATTAATATTGTTGATTTCTTTGGCATGCATTAATGCATTATATTCTCTTATCAAGAAACATATTATATATTAATCTTGTAGAACCAAAAGTCTTATGAATTAATATTTCTTGTTCCTTAGTTGGTAATATTCTAAACTTAAAAGCTTTGTTATATTTTTTCATAGATTTTCACCTCCTATATAGTACATACACATTATTATAACATATATTATATAGATATTGAAGGAGAAAAATATATGATAGTCTCAAGATGGAATTAATTATAAAACCTTTACTCTTCATCTCCCTCTTAATAGAAGAGGGAGTTTTCTAGCAAAATTAAATAAAAAAACCAACCCTGGTACGCATAGAAAACCATTAAGCGTGGCTGGTATAGTTAATAGCTATCTTCTTTTAATTTTTAATTGATCCTAAATATTCCTTCAATCCTTCCGCTGTTTCAGGATTCCTCATCCCAAACTCTATATTGGCTTTCAGCAGTCCCAACTTACTTCCTATATCATATCTTTTCCCTTTAAATTTATAAGCACTGACATCTTCTCCACTTTTTATCATAGCCAGGATAGAATCTGTAAGCTGAATCTCTCCTCCCACACCTGCTTTTTGATTTTCTAAATGTTTAAAGATATCACTTGTCAATAGATATCTACCCAGACAAGCCATCTTAGATGGAGCATCTTCTAACTTTGGTTTTTCTATGAAGTCTGACATCAAGACAGTATCTTCATCTAAATTTTTGATTGGTTTTACTATCCCATATTTAGATACATCAGCATCTGCTACTTCCTGAACTCCTATAACACTGTTGCCATATTTTTCATAGTTTTCAATGAGTTGTTTGGTTACTGGTTTTTCTTCATTGTACATAATGTCATCACCTAGGGCTATGACAAAGGGTTCATTTCCTATGAATGGTTTTGCCTTCAAAATAGCATGACCTAGTCCCAGTGGTTTATTTTGTCTCACATAAAATATATTAGCCATAGACGATATATGTTTTACCTTTTCTAGTAGTTCCAACTTACCTTTTTCTTCCAATGTCTTTTCTACCTCGAAGGAGTAATCAAAGTGATCTTCTATGGAATTTTTATTTCTACCAGTTACTATGACGATATCCGTTATCCCTGATTCCACCAATTCTTCCACTATATATTGAAGAGATGGTCTGTCTACGATAGTGAGCATTTCCTTAGGTTGAGCTTTAGTTGCAGGCAGTACTCTAGTTCCCAGCCCCGCTGCCGGTATAACTGCTTTTGTAATTTTTTTCATATTCATTCCCCCTTTTAATATAAAAATTATAACCTTTTTTCTTTGCCACTAATTCCTTTGTATTTATTTTAATTATACCATAAAAAAAAGAGGTAAATACCTCGATAAAAATTAACAATCATAGCATGCGGATCAAATCTGATTAATAACTAGGATTCCCACTGATTTAAAATCAAAAACTTCAGCACTAAGTATATGAGATAAAGAGTTACACTAAGAGAATCTTTCTTTTGGAGCCTGACTATCGCAATATTCTATGTTTACGAGAGTAAACCAATAGTATATTGGTGATGTCCACATCGGGTAAAATCTGACTTTAAACCAAAGTTTATAGTCGTTACGCTTCAGCAGTACTTTTCCTACAATGACGATCGTGACTAAAATCTGCCCCTATCTGCGATTAAAGCTTTTATTTTCCCTCCATTATCAATTACACATTATCAATTTTCAATCATCCTCTCTCATTGCCCTCCTGTGCCCTCCCAGAAAGTTCCCCTTGTAATTGTACCTCTCCCTTTGAAATATGGCAAACCACGAGGTCTTAAACCCGTTGGGGCTATTAGGATTGAGAGGTGGAAAAGTAGAAGGGGCCACCCATGAGCCTTAAGGGGGTCATAAGTAGCCTTATTTCTTCTAAAAATTACTGCATTCTATAACATATCTATATCTCCCTCCTTTTTTGATCAATCGCACCAAAATCCCTAATTTATCTAAATGAGTCAATGATCTTTTTATCCCACTTATAGATATCTTTATATTTTTACTATAATCTTTCATTGAAAACTCAAACTCTTCATTAGTTTCAAGCATCATTCTAACAAGGAGTAGTTTATCTACCTTAGATAGATCCTTTCTAAATAAGATATCTTTCATATGAATAATGGAATTTGATTTATTTTTAACAAACATATATTTCACCTCCCATAAATTTTAAAATTCTTCATCACTAATTTATAAATTTTTCCTGCTAGAGCACAGGAGTCTTTTTTTGTCGCAGATTACACAAATTTAAAATCATAGAACGCGGATGACACGGATCTAAAGGATTCACACAGATCAATCTTTCTCTTTGATTTAGAACCTTCTATCCTTAACACAGAGACTCACTGAGTCGAGATTAGAGGTTCACAGAGTTTTCTCAGTGTGATCTTTTTTTCCCTCTGTGTATCTCCGTGTCCATTTTTTTTATCTTTTTTTTGGTTGAAATCTGTCCCTATATGCGTAATCTGCGACTAAAGCTTTTATTTTTTCTTAATTGTCAATTGTACATTGTACATTGTACATTGTACATTAACTCTTTCCCTTTCACCTCCGTATTCACTATCATCTTCAAATAAAGTAGATAGAGGCTGAAGAAAAAATATAGAAATTCAGATTTTTCTTGAAAGACTTCATCCTTTAAACTTTGAAATATCAATTTTTCCAG
Source organism: Psychrilyobacter sp. (assembly GCF_037132775.1). Lineage (GTDB taxonomy): Bacteria > Fusobacteriota > Fusobacteriia > Fusobacteriales > Fusobacteriaceae > Psychrilyobacter. The sequence goes on along the minus strand of NZ_JBAHZY010000110.1, from coordinate 6,455 downwards.
ATGAAAGAACTCCTCCTCGATAGTTTTATCTACAGGAATAAGTTTTTGCCTGGCCTTCATAAACTCCTCCCAATATTCATGACTCAGAATAACCTTGGTAGATTCTCCCAGCAAAGATCTGAAAGCAGAAATATAATCTCCTACAATCCTACTAAATATCTTCTGGGTTTGAAGATCCATAGAATAGATCTTCTGCCTCTGAATCAGATGAAAATAATGAAATAGTTCATGATTTCTCACCACATCAATTTTTTCTTTATTCCTTCTGATATTCATCAAAAAGGGTAGTGCTGTTTCAACTATCCTGACTATCTCTCGGGTACCCAAACTACTCAGCTATATCTGTATAATTATCGATATAATATTGGTATGCTTCTACCTCTATCATTCTAATCTCTAAATTTTCTAAGGTAGTCTCTGCTCTGTCTACCTCTTTTTGTACCGTTTCTTTCCATTCAGTATAGTCGGTATAATTAGAATAATCTGGCATAGGTTCTCCTGCTGATTCTTTTTCATTTAGAAATTCAAGGGTAGCCTTGTCATCAGAAATCTCTTTTAAATATGCACCCTTTTTTTCATAAGTTTTAATAATTCTGGCAGCGTTTTCTGACAATACAATTTTCTTTTCTTCTATTGTACTCATAACCTAACCTCCCTTTACTTAAAAAAACAATAAGATGGCAAAAATTAAAATTTATAGAAAATAATCTCTCCACGCAGAGACTCACAGGAGTCTTTTCTTTTTTGTCGCAGATTACACAGATTAAATTCTTTTTTTTATTGTTTAAAATCTACTTTAAAGCTCTCCTCCCAAATATCCTCACTCCTAAGTAAACCCAGGCTCCTCTTATCCAACTCATTCCATCTTCTCTACATATTTTTCGAAGTAAAGTATCTGCTGTTTTTCTATATGAAGGTGTTATATATCCATCTCTAATTAATTGATATAGACAATCATGGAGGAGGGAACCTCTCATGAAGTTTTGTGTATCTATAGCAGGACCACTTGCACCATCCCAACAATACCCTTTTAAAATATTTAAATCCAGAGTTTTTTCACTGAAGGTAAAATATTTTTCTTTAATTGGTTTAAGTAATTTAGATTTTAGGATGGTAAAATTTTCTTCTTGTAGAAGTTTATATTTATATTTTTTATCAGTTATAGATTTATATTTCATAGGTTATCACCTCTTTTGAAAAGTCTGCTTTACTGGTATAGATAAAAAAATTTGCCGCTAATTACGCGAAGGTTAAAACCTAAACCCTTACACTAAGCTCACTAAGGAAAAACTAGAAAGTTCACTAAGTGAATCTTTCATTTTGAGCCTGACTTAGATCTGACTTTTTTTGCCACCAATCTACACTAAGGATATACGAGTATTAATATTGATTATGATTATTATCAATATTAAATGTATAATTTTCTACTGCTACAACACAGGAGTCTTTTTTTTGTCGCAGATTACACGGATTTTTAAATCTATTTTTTCTTGACCCTGACTTATAACTGACTAAGGTCTGATTTTATCTTCTGACCTTTTTTTGACACAGAGATTCACTGAGAGTCAGATGAGAGAACACTGAGATAAAGTTATCTAAATCTTTTATAACTCTAGAGTGAAAGAATTCATTTATTATAATTCATCCGATTCATTATTTTTTATTTTTATTAAATTTTCTTTCAGATCTCCTAATTCATTTGTAATTATATCCCACTCTATATCTTGTGCGACTTGAAAATATTGATGTATTACAAAATTTCTCATTCCTATTATTTCTCTCCATGGAATTTCAGGATATTTTTCTTGTATTTCATCAGGAATTCTATTCATAGCCTCCCCTATTATTTCAAGATTTCTTTCAACAGCTTGTCTTACTAATCTATTTTCTTCAAATTCATCATAAGACATTCCTTTTGTATCTTCTCTAATATAAGAAATAGACTGTAAAGTATCTTCTACTCTCAATTTCCATTTACGAGACATATATTACACTCCTTAAGATTTCTTCTTTTAACTCTGCCCTTAAATCTTTCTCCCTACATAAATCCACTTCTTTTTTTAACAAATCTTCTAGATAAAATTTTAACCCAAAGTAAGATCTTGAAATTCTAGAGACCTTTTTAAATTTAACAAGTATATCTATATCACTATTTTCATTTTGAATTCCTTTTGCATATGATCCAAAGATACCTATCTTATCTATCCCAAAAGATTTTATAGTTTTTTCATGTGTTTTTATTATTTGGATTATCTCTGTTCTATTCAAATTTCTACCTCCAATATTTTCTTTATTTATTACTACAGTATACCATAAGTAGGAGTCTTTAAACACAAAAATAGAACCTAGAAAAATTCTAGATTCTATCTCTTTTTCATCATTATTTTCACTAATTAAAACATTCTTGACCCTGACTAAAATCTGACTAAGGTCTGATTTTAGCTTCTGACCTTTTTTCTTGGTTTAAAGCGAAGTTTATAGTCGTTCCGCTTCGGCAGTACTGTTTCTACAATGACAATCGTGTATTACTTGCCCCTTAACTTCTTAACTTCTTAACTTCTCTACATCTTCTTCTTTTAATCCTGTTTTTATCGCTATAGTTTTATTATCTAAAATATCTAATAAATTCTTAGCTATGTCTAGTTTTTCTTTTTGTTTTCCTTGTTCTATTCCTTTTCCCAATCCATCATTTAGAGCCTTTTCCAATGCACTAGCTCTGTCTTTATTAGCTTTTTCCCTTAGGTTATAAAATTCTCTTTCCTTGTCATCATTACTTAATCTTATCAACTCTGTTTTAGCTTCTCTTACTTCTTCTGAACTCATCTCTATATTCTCTTTTTTTGTCGCAGATTTCTCAGATTCTACAGATTTCTGTAATACTACTCTTTCTATTTCTAAACTTTTATTCCTAAAATTCAGAAGAATCCCGACTTCTTTTCCTGTAGCTTTTAAATAATTAGCTAATTGAGCTTTATGAATCCCCATTATTTTAGATACACATTTCAACTCTAATATTATTTTATCTTCTACTATTATATCAGCTATATAGTCACCAATATTTTTTTCTTGATATTCTATTTTAATTGCTTGTTGTTGCACTGCTTTTATATTGTTTTTCTCAAATAATACCATTAAACCATTTTCATATACCTTTTCTAAAAATCCATTACCTAATTCTCTATGAACTTCCATAGATAAATCTATAATTTTATACGATAAATCTTTATATAAAAATTCTTTCATAACATCACCTCAAAAAAATCTGTGATAATTTGCGTAATCCGCGACAAAATAGGGAGTTATGCTCTTCTACACCAAATATTTTTTTAAATACAAAGTCTACCTTAGGATCTAATAATTGTTTCATAATTTAATTACCTCCTCGCAATATTCTATGTCTACGATAGTAAACTACTAGCACAATGGTGATGCCCTTTACGGGTATGTTCTCTTCCATATTATACCATAAAAAAAAGAGGTGAAATACCTCTATTTAAAATCAAAATATTTTTTGTCACTAATTACACGAAGGTTATACTCTCCTGCTAGAGCTCAGGAGTCTTAAAACCTTCTTTTCTTGACCCTGACTAAAATCTGCTTTTCTCTGCGTAATCTGCGACTAAAGTTTTTTATCTTTTTTCGTGTCCGTTTGTGCCATTCGTGACTTATTTTTTACTTTTCTTAATTTCCCAACTCCGCCTTCACTACCTCAGCTATCGCCACGGCTACTGCATCTACCTGAGTTTGATCCTTTCCTTCTACCATTACTCTAACCAATGGCTCTGTTCCGGAAGTTCTCACTAACACCCTTCCCATTCCATCCATCTCTTTTTCTTTTCTCTTTATGATTTCCTTTATAGTTTCATTTTCATTCCAGGTATTTTTCTTAGAATTTTCTACCCTCACGTTGATTAAAACTTGGGGCCAATCTACTATTCCTGAAACCAATTCATCTATAGTTTTCCCACAATCACGCAATGCTTCCACTAATTTTAAAGATACTAAGACTCCATCACCGGTAGTATTATAGTCAGCCATTATAATATGTCCAGACTGTTCTCCTCCGAGATTTAATCCCTGATCTTTCATCTTAGCTATCATATATCTATCTCCTACATTGGCTCTGACCAAGGTAACACCTTTATCTTCCAAGTATTTTTCAAATCCCATATTACTCATAACTGTAGTTACTACTTTATTTTCATTCAATTGACCATTTTCTTTCATATCCAAAGCCAATATAGATATAATCTTATCCCCATCAATAATTTTTCCATTTTTATCTACTGCAATGAGTCTATCGGCATCGCCGTCATAGGCTAGACCTAGATCAGCAGAATACCCTACTACAACTTTAGCTAATATTTCTGGGTGGGTAGATCCGCATTTCACATTTATATTCGTCCCATTTGGAAGATCATTGATAGATACTATCTCTGCTCCCAATCTAGAAAATATAGATCTAGCTAACTTAAATGCTGCTCCATTGGCTGAATCTAAGATTATCTTCATCCCTGAAAAATCTCCCTTTACAGTAGACAGTAAATAATCTCTATAAAGAAAATAATCATCCTCTTCCATCATTACCTTTCCAACCAGGTCTCCTGCTACATATTCTTTGGATATCTCATCATAATTATCCATCAAGGCTTCTAATTCCAATTCTATCTCATCGGGAAGTTTACTTTCATTCCTTCTAAATATTTTTATCCCATTATCCTTAGCAGGGTTGTGAGAAGCTGATATCATTATCCCTGCATCTGCATTTTTTTTACGGGTAAGATAAGCCACTCCCGGAGTAGGGAATACACCTACATAGGTAATATGAATACCCATAGAAGATAAGCCAGCTATAAGAGCAGATCTTAACATATATCCTGAGATTCTGGTGTCGCTTCCTATCACTACATCTATCTTCTTTTTATCTGGATTTTTTTGCTTTAAATAATAAGCCAAGGCATAACCTAACTTAGTAACGATTTCAACTGTAAGTTCCTTATTAGCTTCTCCACGAATACCGTCTGTTCCAAAATATTTTTTCATTGCTTCACTCTCCTTATATATTATTTAATAAATTTAAATGTATCACAGATTTCTAAAATCAAACCCTTTACACTAAGATCACAAAGGAAAAACTAGAAAGATCACTAAGAGAATCTTTTTTATCTCTGTCACGAATTACACGAATCTACAATACTCTACTGCTAGATCACAGGAGTCTTTTTTTTGTCGCAGATTACACAGATTACTCAGATTAAAAACCATAGAACGCGAATCTCTATTGAGATACACAGAAAAACTCTAATTTACACAGATTAAATTCTTTTTTCTTGGTTTTAGCCTAAAACAAAAATCTGTGATCATCATAGACCTTTCCGTGTATGCAACAGCATCCGTGTTCTATGCTTTTTTTAATTCTTTATTGACCCTAAATATTCCTTCAACCCTTCCGCTGTCTCTGGATTCCTCATCCCATATTCTATATTAGCTTTCAGCAGTCCCAACTTACTCCCTATATCATATCTTTTCCCTTTAAATTTATAAGTACTTACATCTTCTCCACTTTTTATCATAGCCAGGATAGAATCTGTAAGCTGAATCTCTCCCCCTACACCTGCACCTTGTTTTTCTAGGTGAGCAAAGATATCACTGGTCAATAGATATCTACCCAAGCAAGCCATCTTAGATGGTGCATCTTCTAATCTTGGTTTTTCTATGAAATCTGACATCAAGACAGTATCTTCATCCAAATTTTTAATGGGTTTCACTATCCCGTATTTAGATACATCACCATCCGCTACTTCCTGAACCCCTATAACACTGTTACCGTATTTTTCATAATTTTCAATCAACTGCTTGGTTACAGGTTTTTCCTCGTTGTACATAATATCGTCACCTAGGGCTATGACAAAGGGTTCATCTCCTATGAATGGTTTTGCCTTCAAAATAGCATGACCCAACCCCAATGGTTTATTTTGTCTCACATAAAATATATTAGCCATAGACGATATATGTTTTACCTTTTCCAATATTTAGTTTCATTTGCTTCTTTAAGTGCAATACTTAATTTAGATATGAAATCTTTCTTACTCTGCGCTTCAACACCTTCAGCTATATTAGCACCAACACTAGTTCCAGAACGTAATATTTGCTTAGACATAATATATTCTTTCTTTTCAGATCTCAAGAATTTATATAAATTTATAATTCGCAGTGCAAATTTAAAACTTTTTTCTTCAATTACATTATTTATCCTCATATTTCTACCTCCATAAATAATAAAAAGTACAGAAAATAGATTGCTATTTCTGTACTCTATATGGTGGTCGTGTTTGTCAAACAGTTTATGAAAAAACTTAAGCAATTTTTTGAGTACCAAAATATACCTTAGCAGGTGTTTCATAATCTAAAGAACTATGTCCTCTATCGTTATTATAAAAATTAATATACCTTTT
>NZ_JBAHZY010000108.1:0-18533 GCF_037132775.1 Psychrilyobacter sp. | reverse complement strand
TAACTTTTACCTTGTCTTTTCTAGTTAACTTTTTAGGTTCTACTACCTCTGGTATTAAGTGATCTTTATCTTTTAGGATAGCGATAAGGATAGCAGGGTTCATCAATTTATCTTTTAATTTCATAAATTTTATTACTTTCTGAACTTCTTCCAAAGATCCATCAGAATATTTTTTTATATTTTTTATTGTATTCTGATTTAGATTTTTAATATTTGATAATTCAAGGGTTTCTTTTAACTCTTTATCAAATGCAGTGTCATCTAGATCTAATTCTACTAAGTCAGTATTATCTACTTTCTTTTGTTTATTTTTCTTATCTTTTTTCACTATTTCAACTTTGGGCTCTTTTTGCTTGTCTTCTTCTTTTCTAGTTTCTTTAAGGCTTATTTGTATTACATCTGCTAAAGAGTTAGTTAATACATAATGATTTCTATATCTTTGCTTAGGGTTAGTTCTTTCATCGGCAGGGATTAAATATTTATCGACCTGGATAAGACCCCTTAGTTTTAATTCTTTTAATGCTTTATCGGTCCTGGACTCTCCCCATCCTAAAAGATGGTTTATTGTAGTTTTTTTAGGAGTAGCTTTACTCCCATTGAAGCTATGTGATGTTAAAAATGCATATAAAAGTTTGGCATTACTGCTAAGGTCTTTATCACACATAATTTTTTTAGGAATCATCCCGAATCCATTTTCGTATACTGTCCCTTTAAATTGCTCTACTGTAAACATAGTTTTCTCCTTTTATGGAGAAGTCTCGAGGTTCTCCAGTAATTTATTTTTATGGTATAATTGATATTAAAGTTGTATTATTTTTATAGCATTGTGGTCTTCACTCTTATTGTAGATATAGTGTATGTATATAAAAACTAATTTTACAAAAGTTGTATATCCTAAAAACATATATAGATATCTCATAAATTCCTCCAAGGTGGTGTAGTAATGAAAATATTGTTAATTCTTTTTGTTTTAGGTCTTATTAAAATTATCTGCGGTTTTTTAGTCACATGTTCTGATAAAAGGTTCTTAAAGAGGTTAGAATTTCATTTGGATGATTTTGATAGACATCTTCAAGATGAAGTAGCTCTTTACACTCTTAAAAAAATTTTTAATTTTTTAAGAGTTTCTAAATTAAGGTATTTTGAATTATGTGGCACCGATTATATGAATATGCACGGCAAGATTATGTCGCAATACGAATCTATTTTAGTAAATTACAAACATGGATTTAATAGCGTTATCTCAGATCAAATCGAAAATGTTGTTATTCATATTGGTGATGGAATTGCTATAATTAAGAAAAAACGTACTAAGCTCTTCAAAGAGTTTTTAATATTTCCGCTATACCCATTATTAGGGTTAAATATGACATTGAAATTAATTATTGAATCACTTGGATATGATATTACAGACAACTTAAGATCCCTCAATAATATCATAGCTTTTCTTGTTACTCTGTTCTCTTATTTTTATGCTTTTCATGAAAACTTTCTTTCTTAAAACCAGTATAATACGGTCTTTAGTGTCTATCATTTTTGAAAGTAATATTATTATTACCAAATCTATTACTACAAGTGTTGAAAGGATAATAATTAAGTTTTTTTCCAATACAATCCCTCCTTTAATTTATTATTTCAAAGCCGAGGTCAAGGATCTGACCTCTTGAGAACCCCGAGTTTCAAATAATAAAACAACTATTTAGCAGTAAAATAAGTTAAAAAAAAATTCAAAACTTATATTTTAAAAAATCTTCTTCTAGGATATTAAAAATATTAATTATAGTATCCAAGCTACAATTTTTCCCTTTTTTTAATTTCCCTATTACTTTTTGTACTGCTTGTTCTGTAATGCCTAGTTTTTTAGCTATTTCTTCATTTGTTATTTTTTTAATTTTTTTTATATTTTCTAATTCAAATCCAATTTTCTTAAATTCCAATTCATTTCTCATTTTTCACCTCTCCATGAGTTTACAACCATTTGGTTGATAAGTCAAATTAAATTTCTAAATAAAAAAGCAGTAGTAAATTTCTCTATTACTACTACTTTTTTTATTAAATATGTTTTTTCTTTAAATATGTTTACTATTATTACCCCCCTTAGTTTGAAGGTATTCAAAGTGGATACCCTCAAAGTGAAGGTGTTCAATTTGAACCCCCTCAAAATAGATGGGTTCAAGAATGATTGAAATCACTAGGCTTGTTCATTAGGAATCAAAATTTCTAATCTATCAAGAACGTCTATTGGAAATCCATTATGTTCAAAATATAATTTAATACTTTCTTTTTGATGTCCGCCTTCAAAAATAGATAATAATTCTCTAATAAGTTGGGGCGCGGAAAAGTCATCTCCTAATAAATTAATTAATGATACAATCATAGAATATACATCTTTTCTGTCAAAGCCAAATTGTTCTTGGAGGTCCTCTGGTTTGTATAGATTATATTTTAAGTGACTAATAGCATCTTTTCTATTAATTTGAGCTTTTTCAATTAATTCACCTACAAACTTTTGGTTATGAGCTATTTTGTTTCTAAATTTTCTTACTATGATAATCATATTTATAAAGAGTTGTGCTTTTTCATCATAATGTATATCTATATCTGAGTGCTCATAGTATTCTTTTAAAACTTGTATTTTCTAAAATATTTTTTATTTCTTTTTCTGTAAAATTATTTTCAATATAGTCAGGGTTAAAACCTACATTTTCACAGTTTCTTATTATCATCATTGATATACTTGTTTCTACATTTTCACTAAAATCTTCTAAAAATACTGAAAAAAGAGCTTCATAAGATTTAAAATAACTTATAAGAATATATGTTTTCCCATCCTGTGGAAAAACATTAAGAAATATGATAGGTTTTATAGTTCTTGCTTGGATCTTATCATAATTATTTTCATTAAATATATCTTTATTTTTAGAATTCAGGTATGGAATAAATGCTGAATTAGTTACAACTGGATATTCTTTGTCTAAGACTATTTCTTTAGTTTTTAAGTCGTTATAATTTTCATCTTTTATTTTGGCACTCATTTTTTCAAAAGTTTCTTTATGATTTTTTAAACTTTTTCTATTTTTTATCCTTTCTATTAGTAATTCTGGACTAAACGGAAATTCTTTAGTTAGATTATTATGAAGACTTTCAGTTTCTTTTTTTGTATGATAGTCTTTTGCTAAAGCTCTAAATGCAAATAAAAATTTTTGCTCTTCAGTCGATTTATATTCTGCATCTTCAATTGGCTGAAAAAGTTCTTTATCATGTTTTTGGCAAAACCCTCTAAAAGTACTAAAAGTTTTTTTCCCTTGTTTTCTAAATATAAAATCTCCACTTTCTGTATCTACACTAAAAGTTGAAATATCACCTTTTTTAGAAATTTTATTTAAAAATCTGTTATTTTGAATAGAATGAGCTTGGACAATTTTCCCTTTACATTCATCTATATTTCCCCATAAACACTCCCTTACAGAACTTTTTTTTCTTAGCCCTTCGATTTTTTTCTTAATTTCAACGCCTTCCTGCTAATTTTTTTGCCTTTTATTTTCCGCACCATTATTTTTAACTCCTTTATCTAATGATTAAAAACTCCTACTTTTTTTCCTACGATATAAAATTCATCGTATTCATTTATTATGATAGGATCATAGTCTTTGTTGTCGCTGGATAATATTATGTCTCCGCGATCTGTCTTTTTATATCTTTTTAATAACCCTTCATCATTTAAGATAAATGCTCCTACTTCTCCATTTTCAGGCATTACACCTTTTTTTATAAGGACTGTATCCCCGTCTTTAATATCAGGCTGCATAGAATCACCATCTACTCTAATTGCTATTACATCACCTCTAAATCCATTTGTCTGTGGGAGAGGCATATGCCCAATGATACCACTTTTGCGACTCCCGAAACCTGCCGAAATAGAATCATAGATAGGGATCTGCTTAAATTCAGTGATTGGATTATTCAGGTCGATATTCCCTATTTTTATTTTACCTTCTAACTTTCTTTTTAAATTACTAGGAAGTTCATTTACGTAGAATGCGTATTCTAACTCATTTTTTGTTTCAACATCTACAACTAATACTATTTTCTCAAAAACTTTTTTTGATAATTTCTTTTTACCATTTTCAATTCCATTTAAAAATTGTTGGCTAACTTCTATTTTTTGTGCTAATTGAGCACCTGTTAAGTTATTTTTATACCGCCATTTTTTTATAATTGAACCTATTTCATTCATTTGTCCTCCTAAATTAATGTCTATAATTTGTTTCTTATTTCGTGATTGCCAAACGCACTGTAGCTTTATTTATATTATACTTTTAAGAAATTCATATAACAACTTTTTGGTTGACTTTACAACCTTTTAGGTGTAGTATTGTAACAACTAATAAGTTGTAACTGTAATATAATGTTTTAAAAAGAAAATTTATTTAATAAAAAGGGGGGAGAAAAGGAAACTATAAAATTTCGTAAGTTACGAAATTGGAGAAAAAAAAGAAAGCTTAAATTATGTTAGACAAAAAAAGAGTAGAAATAAATCTACTCTAAAAATTATTAAATGAGGTGAGCAAGCATTGAAAAACGCAATGGGAAAATCTGAAATTATTCACTCTATAGTAAAAATAGAATTACCATATAATCACGCATCGAATACGATTTATAAAAAATATAAAGAGTATAAAAATTTAGATTATAAATTCTCGAGTTCCTTAGCTAATGAATTTACTTTTGAAGTTAACTCTCTAAATGTTTTTATTTCTTCATTACTTGGTTTAACTTGACCATTATATTTATTATATAACTCAGACCTAAAATTATAAAGGTTATCAAAATGATCGATATATTCTAAAACCATTGGATTATCAATAAGAGGTCTCCTAATATTATTTATAAGATGACCATTATATTCAATTTCATACTCAGGAAGAAAAACTATTCGACTTCCTCCATCCGTTTGAGGAGTAATGTCTATAATTTGTTTCTTATTTCGTGATTGCCAAACGCAATGAAATTCGGCTTCGATAAAAACTTCATTCTTCCAGATGCACCATCCGAATAATGGAGATCCGCCATCTTGTTTTATTTTTTGCTGGACATTATCAAAACACTCTAATGGAGTATATTGTTTTGACTCATTAGAAACTTTTAAAAAAATATGACGATTGTTATTTATACTTTTCATAAATTCAAAATCTGATTCTGACAATACTTTTGGCGTTTTTAATTTTAGTTCCATGTGTAACTCCCCCTTAAAATTTAAATAATGTGGTCCAAGAAATCGTGCTTTGGTCGGCTGGGTTCTTGGACTGCATCATTGAGATTTTAAATATTGCATCAGTTATCTCAATTATACTATGAAACTAATGGGTAAACAAGATTCCTGTATCAATGGCATAGATTAAATATAACAACTAGGAGGTTAAATATGGCTAGAGTAGAAACAGCTTTATCACAAGAACTAGAAAGAAGTATGAATATGCAGGTAAGAGTAGAAACCTTTTCAGAACATCTAAGACATGGTGAAATTATTGATCAATTAGATGATAATAGACGAATTAAAAGCTTTAATTTAGATAAATGGAATGAAGATATGCAAAAATCATTCTCTAAAACAAGGAAAATAATTTTAAAGTTAGATAATCTTACAGAGATCAAAGAGGCTTTAGAAGAGTTAGATAAAAAAGTAAATAGTTTTAATAAGACCTATTCTAAAAAAATAAAACAGATAAGAGCCCTGGAAGTTGAGTATGAAAAATTAGATGATGAACTCAGAACTTGGTTAATAGAATATGCAACCAAGTGTAGAGAAAAGCTGAGAGATGAAAACTCAGGGATTGAAAAAAAGATGATGGAAGAGAATATTGTAAAACGATTTATGTAGGCAGAATAGGGAGGGATATGGCAGACATTAAAATAAAAGGAAAAATAAAAAATTGGGACACTTTTTATAGAAATATTATTCCACAACTAAAAACATTAACTTTTAGAGGTAAAACGGTTACTACAATAGATGAAATAGAAAGTGAGGCAATAGATGCTTTTTTACTCAACGAAGAAGTGGAATGGAGTTATTAGGAGGAAATAAATGAAAAAACAAAAATTAAGACCAAATCATCAAGAGATTATAGCCATGAGTTTAGCTGATCTAAATTTCATTTTAAAAAGTGAATATATATTAACCAATAGACAGACCAAGCAAATCAAATCAGAGATTAAGAGAAAAAGAGGAATAACAGGGCATAAGGTGATTGTCTAATGGCTAAAGTAATTTTATTTAAAAACAATAAAGGAGGAGTCGGGAAGTCATTACTATGTTTCTGGACTGCCCATATCCTCTCTACATTATCAAAAACAAGTGATGGTAAAAATAAAGTATTAATACTTACATCTGATTCACAAAATAATATAATGCAGATGGCAGGGACTAAATCAGGTTATAGTGATGGACTTCAAGGGTATATTGATGGCGGTGGTTCAGACCTAATCAGATTAAGAGAGGGCTTATTCTATGTGCCTCTTACAAGTACTGGAATAAAAAGAACTTTTGAACCTAGATTCCTAGATGTAATAAAAAATTTTAAAAACCAATATGACTATATCCTAATAGATGGATCACCAGTATTAAAATTAGATAATATCTTTCTGGACGTTAGTGATAAAGTAGTTATTCCTACTTTTCTTGATAATGTAACTACTAAGGGTATGATAAACCTTATCAAAGAAGTAGGGGTAGATAAAGTAGCTCTAATTGTCCCTAATCGAGTTGGTAGAAGTAAGATGGAACAAGAACATCTGAATAAATTAAAAGAGAGTATGGAGGGAATAGGAGCTATTATTACCGATCCAATTTTTCAAACTACAAAAATTATGCAGCTTACAGAAAAATCAAAAACAATTATGGAAACTAAGAGTAAACAATATAATGAGATAAAACAGATCTTTGCAAAAATTGTAAAGGCGGTGATGTAGGTGGACGTCTTTGGAGAACTTCAGGAAGCAATAAAAAAAGAAATATATGTTTCGGAATTTGATTTCGGAAGTTGCGAAATTGAAAAAGAAGATATTGAGTTCATAAAAAATAATGAGCAAAAATTAAGAAAAAAGTTTATGGGAATATCTGAATCTTTACATTATATATGTATAACTCTCAATCAGATCTCTTTAAAATTTAAAAAGTCTGGTGATTTTATGAAATGGTATGAAGCCAATGGGCTGACAAAAGATAATATTTCAGAGTTCAATAAAAGGTTTATCTTATTCCAGGAGTTCAAAGATAAAAAAGATTTCATTGCATCACTCTCCAATCAATCGGTTAAATTTTTAACTCACAAAGATGTTACAGCAGATGCCAGGGAAAGGATCATTCATGGAGGAATTAAAAAAGCTGAAACTATAAAAGAATTATTAGCTCCTATAAAGGATCAGATAGTAATTGAATTTAAAAATAAAACTGTAAGCTATGTAAACTATAAAAAATTAGAGAAGATGAAAACAAGGATCACCAAAGTAGAAGATGGGAATGAATTAAATTTTCTAAAAGCAGATTTAGATGCCTTGGCGATCTATTTAAAAGATATGAGACAAGCTGTCAAAGATAAGGAAAAAGAGTGGGAACATAAGAATAATTTAAAACTAGTGGAGGAGGTATAGACTATGATTAAATTCAATGAAAAAATAACAGAGGTCGAATCAAAAGAAAATTTAAGTACTGTCGTTAAATTACTTAAAAAAATAAATAAAAGGGTTAAAGCATGAAGGTAGGAGCATATGTAAGGGTTTCTACAGTTCTACAGGAGGAAAAGAACTCTTTAAAAACACAAATAAAAAAAATAGAATCTTATTGTGATCTTCACGATTATGAATTATATAAAATTTATGAAGATGTCGATAGTGGTACCAACGATGAAAGAATAGGATTTAAAACTTTATTAAAGGATATAAAGAAGAAGAAATTTGATATAGTCCTGGTCTATGAATCATCTAGGATCTCTAGAAAAACTCATACAATGATGAATTTTGTTTTTAATTTAATTGAAAAAGATATAAAATTTATTTCAATCTCACAACCAGATCTAAATACCACTACAAGTACAGGAAGATTATTTTTCACTATCCAGGCTGGACTTGCTCAATATGAAAGAGAGCAAATCTCAGCCAGGGTAAAGTCAAGTGCATATGAAAAGGCCTCTAAGGGGGAATGGATGGGGGGACAGCTCCCAATAGGTTATAAGTGGGATGGCGATAGGAAACATAAAAATATAAAGATTGATAAAAAACAAGCCGAGATAGTAAAAGCTTATTTTGATACATTTATAGAGAATAGAAGTTTGAGAAAAACTGCCAAATTATTTAATAGGCATTTAGATAGTTTAAGATGGATATTGACCAACCCATTTTATATAGGGAAGTATAGGTTTGGAGTAAAAAAGAAAAATATAGTTACAGGAATTCGAAAAATTAGTGATGACTATATATTAACAGAAGGAACCCATAAAGGAATTATAACTATTGAAATTTTTAGTGCGGTTCAGAAGATATTGAAAAATAGCAGGTCTATCGATTATGAGAATAAAAATGGCTCTACAGCATTATTTGGTGGATTGGTAAAATGTACTTGTGGTCATAAAATGTATGGAAATAAAGTAGATAATAAAGCTCAAAGAGGAAAGGTGTACTACTACTATATGTGTGACACTTGTGGTAAAAGAATCAATGCCGGAAAGATAGAAGAAAAAGTATTGAACAACATAACGGAAGTGGATAAGCTGAAAGAAGTAAATCAAATAGATAATTATATGGAAACCGTTGAAAGGCAAATAGAAATATTTGAGAATAGAAAAAAAATATTGGTTAAAGAAAATAATAATCTGGTTAATATGCTGAAAAAAGAATTGATTGCAGAATCAGAATATATTGAAAGTAGAAAAGAAAATCTAAATGATTTAGAAACTATAGGTAAAGAACTTGAAATCTTGGAAAAAATAAAATCAAAAGAAAATGATAATGAGGATCGTGGAAACTATGAGTTGTTAAAGGAGGTTCTAGAAAATTATGAAGATTATGAGGTTAATCAGTTAAAAGAACTATTTAGAGTGTTAATTCAAGAGATAGAGATCATTGATATTAGAAGGTTAGAATACAATATTATATTCAATTTAAAATAAAAACTCCTAATGTCATATATGACATTAGGAGTTTTCTATATAGATACTAATTATTTTTTAAAAAAATGTAAATGCTTGAACCCTTTGTATAACAAGCCCTACAATTAAAATTATGGGGTTATGTGGTACCTGAGAAGGGATTTGAACCCTTAAGGGCATACGCCCGGGGGATTTTGAGTCCCCTATGTCTACCATTCCATCACTCAGGCATCTACAAAAATTATTATACTAGAAGTTCCAATGAAAAGCAAGTCTTTTTTTTAACAATTGAAGAAAAAAGATAAAACTCTGTAAATAAGAGGCTTTCCTAGGGTAAAAATAAGATATTTTCTTAGTAATTTATTATTCTACATCCTGGAAAATAAGTATTTTCTCTGCACTTGTTATTATATGGTGGATATAGTATAATTTTCATAAAGGATTTTTGGAGGTAGAAATGAAAATCATAATCAACAGACATGAATTGATACACAACCTAAGTAACTTATCTTTAGTGATTAAGGATAATTCTATAAGACCTGCAATATCAGGGGCTAAATTAGAAGTAAAAGACAATGGAATTCGATTTACCGGAACAACACTAGAAACTACTATAAAATCATATTTAAATGGTGAAATTAAAGAAGAAGGAATAGTTGTCTTTAAAATCGGATTGGTTTTAGAATATATAAAATTATTAAACCAAGATGAGATAGAGGTCAGTGCCACTAAAAATAAACTATTTATCCACAATGCTGAATTCTCAACCCTAGATAGCGAGGAATATCCAAAACTAAATATATTGGGAGGAGATCTACTTTTAAATATTGAGGCAAGCACTTTGGTAGAAGCTTTTGATAAGGTATCTTTTTCGGCTTCTATGACACCTGAAAATTTAGCTACTAATACTATCAGGATGAAATTAGAGGACAATAAAATTTATTTAATTACTACAGATTCATATAGACTTACTCACTATGTTCTAGAGAGTGAAACTATGTTGAATAAAGAAATATCCATACCATTAGAAGGGGCTACTATTTTGAGTAAACTTTTTAGAGGAAGCAAGGAAACTTTAAGCTTTTTTATTGACGGAAGTCAATTGAGAGTAAAATCTGAAAAATTAGTTTTTTCAATTAGATTGGTAGATTTGGCATTTCCTGATTACAATGCTATCTTAGATAGTATGAACTCTACTAAGACCATTGAGATGAATTTAAAAGAAATTAAATCAGCACTAAAAAAAGTTTTCACTATTGCCAAAAGAAATCTAGAGACCAAAAATGGTGCATATTTTGATTTTCATGGGAATAAACTGAAGATATCTGTATCTTCTGGAAGTGCTAAAACTATGCAAAAGCTAGATACGATTAAAGAGGGGGATAACTTCAAAGCTTCATTAAATGTAAAATTTATAGAAGATTTTTTAAATAATATAGAAAAAAATATAATAATCAAAGCTACCAATGCCAGTTCGATGTTTATCTTGAAAGAGATGGATAACGATAGCTACACTTATATATTGATGCCGTTAGCCCTTAGAGATTAGGAGGAGATATGGAATTTTATAAAAGAATGTTAATTAAAATACTAAAAAATTCCATGACAGGCTGTGAGTCCAACGTTTTAAAGATTTTAGAATCAGGATATGATCTAAATATTGAGGACAAAGAGGAACTGGAGGAGTTAATTGATAACTTATAGGCGACAAGATTAATTTAATATATGGAGGGAGACAATTATGGATGTTTTATCTGGTTTAAAGCCTGAAAAGGTATTCAATTTTTTCGAGGAGATAAGTGCTATTCCTAGAGGGTCAAAGCATGAAGAACAAATAAGTGCATATTTAGTAAAATTTGGTGAATCTAGAGGCTTAGAAACTATCCAAGATGATGCTCTTAATGTAATTATTAAAAAAGATGCTACTCCGGGATATGAAGGAATACCGGCTATAATTATCCAAGGACACATGGATATGGTCTGGGAAAAAAATATTGATACTGAATTTGATTTTGAAAACGAGGGTTTAAAGCTTTTAATTGATGGAGATTTTATAAAAGCTAAGAGAACTACTCTAGGTGCCGACAATGGTATAGCTGTTGCATTTGCATTAGCTGTCTTGGATTCAAATGATATTCCCCATCCAAAATTAGAAGTATTAATTACTTCTGACGAAGAAACAGGTATGTCTGGAGCTATTGCCTTAGACGGGAATTTATTGAAAGGTAAATATTTATTCAACATAGACACAGAGGAAGAGGGAGAGATCTACGTTAGTTGTTCAGGTGGTAATAGAACGACTTTCACAATTCCTGTAACATACACTGATGCTACATTAGATTCATTCTATAATATCAGTGTTAGAGGATTATTTGGTGGACATTCAGGGATGGAGATCCAATTACAAAGAGGAAACTCAAACAAGATCATGGGAAGAATATTAAAGACTATCTCAGATAAATTAACTATTAATTTAATAGAGATTAATGGTGGGTCAAAAACTAATGCTATTCCTCGTGAGGGAGATGTATTGTTCTCAGTAGCAAAAAAAGATGTAGAAACTTTAAATGAAATTTTAGCTAATGTAACTAAAGATATAGTAGAAGAGTTAAGAATTTCAGATGCAGGTGTTAAGATCACTATGACAGAGGTAAAAGGATTAGAAACTTCTAAAGTGATGGATACGGATACGACTAACAGAGTTATCAATACTTTATTCATATACCCAAATGGTGTTCAAAGAATGAGTTTAGATATCGAAGGACTGGTAGAAACTTCACTTAACTTAGGAGTTCTTACTACAGAAGATGCTGGTGTTGTGTTACAATCAGCTATTAGGAGTTCTGTAGATGCCGCGAAAGCTTTGTTAACTAAGGAAGTTCAGACTCTTGCAGTGGTTACAGGGGCTAAATTTGAGCAAGGTGCTACTTATCCTGCTTGGAAATTTAATCCTAACTCAAAATTACAAGATATGGCACTGGAAGTTCATGAAAAATCAACTGGGAAAAAAGCTGGAATCAAAGCTATCCATGCAGGTTTAGAGTGTGGATTATTAGGTGAAAAATTACCTGATTGTGACATAATTTCCTTTGGACCAAATATGTTTGATGTTCATACTCCTGAGGAGAAATTGTCTATATCTTCAGTTGGGAACGTATGGAGTTATTTCCTAGAACTGTTAAAGGCATCTAAAGATTACTTATAAAAAATAAATAGATTGTGTAAAATATAAGGGGTTGTCCACTGGACAACCCCTTATATTTATTATCCAGGAAATTATAAAAGTGAATCGTATTAGAGATTGAGAAAAAAAAGACATAAAGAGAAAAATAAAATTTTATTTTTTGGGAATTAAAAATAAAATAAATTAGAGGATAAAAACTTTTTACACGTATAGTTTAGTAAAAGAGGCGATTATGAGTGTAGATATGAGGTTGTAAATCCAATAAATTAATTAATATAATTGAAAAAAATGGACGGTATCTTGTGAATATAAAAGATTTACACCCCAAAGGATCTTAAATTACTGTATTGAAGGAGATGATTAAGATGAAAAATATTTATATTTATCCAGCGATTTTTTCATATGCTAATGACTATGATGATGATGATGATATTTCAGTAGAATTTTTTAATTTAGATGGTGTTTTCACTTTTGGAACTACACCAAAAGAAGCCCATTATAAAGCCAAAAACTGCTTAGAATCATACCTCTATAAGATGGGAAAACACGGAGAAACTATTCCTACACCTCCTAAAAAAAGTGATATAAAACTTAAAAAAAATCAAGCTATAGAGATGATTATAGTCAATATGAGGCTAATCAGAGATGAAATGCACAAAACGGTGGTGTGAAAAGTTTTCTGCGATATTAAAATTTGCATTGATCTACGAATTAAAAATCCCCTAGTTTATTCTAGAGGATTTTTAATTTATAAACTTTCAGAAATTATTTAGTTTTTCTTTCTAGGGAAATATTTCGTATGCAAAAGTTCGTGTGCTTTCTGACTCATGGGTTCTCCTAGATGTTTTTCATAGAGTTCTTTAATATAAGGATTTTCATGGGATTTTCTTAGTTTTTTATTATTGTCTATAGCTTGAATCCCCTCAAGTCTTTTTTTTATAATTTCACAATCACCATGGTGGTAAGGCTGACCTCCCCCTCCAACACATCCTCCTTTGCATGCCATAATTTCTATAGCGTGTAGAACCTCCTCTCCACTCTTAATTTTATCTAATAATTCCCTAGCTGATTCCAGTCCATGAGCTATGCCAATTCTTAGAGGAGATCCATCTATTGTTAGTTCGGGAACTTCTGCTATTCTTACCCCTTCTAATCCCCTCAACTGCGTAAAGTCAACATCCTCTAAACTAATTCCTGGAATCCATTCATAGGCAGTTCTCGTAGCAGCTTCTATTACTCCCCCTGTTCTACCAAATATATCGGCAGCTCCATTCGAAACTCCAAAAGGATTATCAAAAGGCAGGTCCTCCAACACTTCAAAATTAAAACCACTCTGCTTTATTAAATTAGCTAATTCCCTCGTTGAAATAGATAGATCGGTATCCCTATTTCCATTCTTTGAAAATTCAACTCTAGAGGCCTCATATTTTTTAGCAAGGCATGGCATTATAGAGATAACAAATACATCCTCTCTTCTTAGCCCCAGATCCTTAGCCCATATTTCTTTTATCACACTACTGAACATCTGCTGAGGAGATTTAGCAGTAGATGGAATATCGAGCATCTCAGGATAGTTATGTTCTATAAATTTCACCCATGCTGGGCAGCATGATGTGAGCAGTGGAAGTTTTACATCTTTATCCCCAGCTAGATATCTTTCTATTCTATTTTTTAATTCTGTTGCCTCTTCCATAATAGTCAGGTCTGCACCAAAATTAGTATCAAATACATGGTCAAACCCCATTTTCTTTAAGACGTTTACCATTTTCCCACTTACATCTGTTCCTGGTTCAAAACCAAATTCTTCCCCAAGAGCTACCCTCACAGCTGGGGCGATCTGTGCCACTGTTATTTTAGTAGGATCAGCCAAAGCCTCCACTGCCTCCCAAGTATAGTCTCTCTCATGGAGAGCTCCAACAGGACATACCGCTACACATTGACCACAAAAAGTACAACTAGTGTCCTCTATATCCTGTTCAAAAGTAGGAGCAATAACTGCTTCAAACCCCCTGTTAACAGCAGATAATACATAACAAGTTTGAACCTTATTACACATGGTTTCACACCTTCTACACATAATACACTTATCGATATCTCTTATTATTGCAGCTGAATTATCTATTCTATAAGTTGATTCCTCCCCTTCAAATCTGATGTCTTTTATCCTGAATTCATTGGCTAATTTTTGTAATTCACATTCTCCTGATTTTGAGCATGTCAAACAGTTTTTTGGATGATTAGATAGTAGTAATTCTAAAATTGATTTTCTTATTTCAATGAGTTCCATAGAATTTGTAACTATTTCCATACCTTCAGATACCTTAGTTTCACATGATGGGTAAAGATTTTCTTGCCCATTTACCTCCACAACACAAACTCTACATGTAGCACAGTCATTAATATAATCCATCTCACCTATTTTTAAGTGACAAAGAGAGGGAATATGTATTCCTGCACTCTTGGCAGCATTTAAAATTGTAACTTGTTTAGGTGCTTCTATTTCTATACCATTAATTTTTATCTTTACAGTTTCCATCTTCCCTCCTATCTCTTCTCAATTGCATTGAATTTACAAGCATTGTAACATGCACCACATTTAATACATCTGTCTTGATAAACAAAATGTTTCTCTTTTGCCCTTCCTATAATAGCTTCTGTTGGACATGCCTTTGCACAAGCAGTACAGCCTATACATTTATCTGTAATCGTAAATTGAATGAGGTCTATACATACAGTAGCTGGACATTTTTTATCTTTTACATGGGCTATATATTCATCATGAAAATTTCTAAGTGTAGAAAGGACAGGATTCGGAGCAGTTTTCCCCAAGCCACATAAAGATGCTCTTTTTATTGTCCTCGATAAATCCTTTAATAATTTAAGATCATTTAAACTGCCTTTTCCATCTGTAATTCTTTCTAAAATTTCATATAACCTTTTAGTACCTATTCTACAAGGTGTACATTTCCCACAAGATTCTTCCACAGTAAAACCTAAGTAAAATTTAGCTATTGAAACCATACAATCATCTTCATCCATCACTATCATTCCACCAGATCCCATCATAGAACCTTTGGCTATTAAGTTATCAAAATCTATAGGTGTATCCAGATCTTTTTCTGTAAGACAGCCTCCAGAAGGTCCACCAGTTTGAACAGCTTTAAATTCTTTGTTTCCTACAATCCCACCACCAATATCAAAAATAACCTCTTCTAAGGTAGTTCCCATAGGAACTTCTATAAGTCCAACATTTCTAATCTTTCCAGCCAATGCAAAAACTTTAGTACCGGATGATTTTTCCGTACCAATATTTTTAAACCAAAGGGCACCCCTATTAATTCATAGAGGGGATATTTCCATAAGTTTCTACATTATTTACATTTGTAGGTTTTCCCCAGTACCCAGCTTCAGCAGGAAAAGGTGGTTTTAAGGTGGGTTCTCCTCTTTTCCCTTCCATGGAATGAAGTAGAGCGGTTTCTTCGCCGCAAACAAATGCCCCTGCTCCATATTTCAAACGAATTTTAAAGTTGAAGTCAGTTCCAAATATTTTTTTCCCCAAAAGTCCATGGGTATTTGCATCCATAATTGCTTTTTCAAGCCTTTTAATCGCTAGAGGATATTCAGCTCTAATATAAATAACTCCCTGATCAGCTCCTATGGTATATCCACAAATTGCCATAGCTTCTAAAACAACATGGGGATCTCCCTCTAATACGGATCTATCCATAAATGCTCCCGGATCACCTTCATCAGCATTACATACTACATATTTTTGATCCGTTTCATTATTAGCTGCAAATTGCCATTTTAAACCTGTAGGAAAACCTCCCCCTCCTCTTCCCCGAAGGCCAGAAAGTTTTATTTCGTCTATTACTTCCTGTGGTGTCATCTCAGTAAGAACTTTATTTAAAGCAAAATATCCATGATCCCTATGGCCTCAAGTATATTTTCTGAGTCTATAAATCCACAATTTTTTAAAACTATTTTTTTAATCTTCTTACTTATAAATACGTCAGTTTCACGAGTTTTATTATATTTGACATCCTTTAATATTTTTTCAGCTTTTGTAAGGTTGAGATTTCCAAAAATACTAGGATCTCCTCCTGGAAGTGTAACCTCTATTGTTGGCTCAGAATGGCAAAGTCCCATGCAGCCTGTAGAGATAAGTTTTATAGAATCGTTCCCTTCCCTCTCTATCTCCTCTTTGAAATACTCAAAAATAGTGTCAGCTCCAGCAGTTATAGCACAGGTGGACATAGATACTTTTATAATAGTTTTGTTTTCTTTATCAGCTAAGTGTTTTTCTTCTACTATCTTATTTAAATCATCAATTCCATTAATCACCTTGTCTCCTCCCTAATTATATTCTTTTAGTATATTGACTACTTCATCAGCCTTAACCCTTCCATAGATTTTTTTTCCTACACTTACTATGGGAGCCATTCCACACACTCCTACACATCTGAGTATATCGATCGAAAATTTTCCATCATTTGACGTTTCTCCAATTTTTAACCCTAGCTCCCTTTTAAATTCATTTAAAATGTTTTCAGAACCATTTACATAGCATGCAGTCCCCATACAAATTGAAATAGGGTGTTCACCTTTAGGTGTCATAGTAAAAAATGAGTAAAAAGTTATTACACCATAGATCTCTGAAAGGGGAATGTTCATCTTTTCACCTACATGAGTCTGCACATCCAAGGGGAGATATCCAAAAAGATTTTGTGCCTTGTGCAAAACTGTGATTAGCTCTCCTTTTTCATCTTCTAAAGAATTAATAAACTCATCTAATTTTGTAAAATATTCATCTTTTAATCTGTTATTACATCTCACTATAATTCCTCCTTGTTTAAAAATAGAACTTTCATCACAAATATTAAAACACTATATTTTAATAATACTTTAGTATTTTTAAAAATCAAATAAAATTATTTTTAAATCGGTTTATACAGTCACTTTTACTTCTACTTTCTATTCTTGTGCAGCAACTATGTTTCATCAAGAAAAATAAAAATCAGATTCCACCCGATGTGGGCATCACCAAGATTTCTAGAGATTATTACATAATCTAAGAACCTTGAGATATTAGTTTACTATCATAAACATAGAATATTGCGATAGTAAGACCTTATTCAGGCTAAAAAAAAAAGAATCTCTTAGTGGTCTTTCTAGCATTTTCTTTGTGAGCTTAGTGTAAAGGTTTTTGTTTTGATACATTTCATATTTTTCTTTTACTATGACAAATATTAATACTCGTATATTTTTCGTATAATTCGTGACAAAGAGAAAAAGCCTGGAACACTGAGATACACTGAGGAAAAAGAAAAGCACAGAGAAAGGTTTTAAATTTTTTGATTGAAAATGGAGCAAAAAGTGGTATAAATTATGTAAATAAATTTTTAAAGGAGAGGAATTATGTTTAAATTAAGATTTAATTGAGCCTGAGTAGCTGAGAAACTTCTGGATGAAGTCATGATGGAACTTTTAGAATCTGAAAAAAGGAAATATTAGGTGGTGTCTACTGCTTCAATATTATAAACATTGATTCCAATTCACTCTTTAACTTCCAACCCATTTTAAAATTATTGTGGATATATATAAATATATTAATGAGATATTTTGACCTTAATATTTTATCTATCCCTAAAATAATTACTTTCGGAACAGCTATGTTCCAATTAACAAACATTCTAAAAAACAAAGAATCGAAAAAATGAAGAAACATAAAAAATTAATTTGAATGCATATTAAACTATTAATTTATAGTGATTATTTATGCCATATTTTTTTAATGTACAAATATAATCTTTCTGATAAAGCAGAGGGTAGGTTATGATGTATTAGGTCTAAAGTTATCTCAATCAATTATTAATTTTAAAAAAATTTAAACCTTCAAGTCTCAGTTGAATCTAGAAAGATGTTGTAAAGATAGATTAAATACAGGCAATGAGGAAATGAGAGAAATGTAAAAAAATAAAATTAAGTGAACAAAAGAAAAGCATGTATTTAAGAGGGGAATAATCACTTAAAATCATTTTAAATGATGCGAGTATATTATCTTTGGCGGTGAGTCTTGTCAAGCACACCACCACATATTTTCAAGGAAAACTTCATTTGCAGTAAAATAATTTAATGGGTCTGTCTCATATTTTGTGTAAACCTCCAAATTAGTGTAAACTACAATTACATTAATTTGGAGGTTT